>JABIHN010000081.1 GCA_018649625.1 Fidelibacterota bacterium
GGTGTGACTTTAAACCATATTACTGCAATTTTATCATCCATTATTATTGGAGTTGGGGTGGATTTTGCAATCCATTACATTTCTCAATTCAGAAGATTATCTCGCACAATTAACAATGATTCTTTAAGTCGCGAAGTGATCGATGATGTTGGTTATCCAATTATTTTAGATGCTGCATCCAATATGGGATTTGGCGCATTAATTTTTTCAGCGTTTGTTCCGATTCAGTATATTGGAGGACTTATGGTTTTTGCGATGGTTTCTACATCACTGGGAACATTAACTGTTTTATCTGCAATGGCAGAGTTATTAAAAGATAAATTGATTGAAGAAAATAATAATTCATTATGAATCAAAAGGAAAAATAATTATGAACAAAAGTGCAATTATAGGGGTTGGGTTTCACGTGCCTGAAAATGTGGTCACAAACCAAGACTTAACGACCATGATGGATACTTCACCTGATTGGATTAAAACCCGATCTGGAATTGAAGAAAGACGTTGGGTACAAGGAGATGAAGCCGCATCTGATTTAGCAATTCCTGCTGCCCGAAAAGCAATTGAAATGGCAGGAGTTTCACCCGAAGAAATTGACATTGTTATTGTTGCAACACTTTCAGCTGATTATTTTTTCCCGGGAATCAGTTCTCAACTTCAAGATCAACTCGGATTAAGAAATGTCCCTGCTTTTGATATAAGAGCTGCTTGTTCTGCTTTTGTATATGCAATATCAATTGCCGATCAATTTATTAAAACGGGAATGTATAAAACGGCATTGGTTGTTGGTGCAGAAGCCCAATCAAAGTTTGTGAATAAAACGACAGAAGGTCGTGATATAGCTGTCTTATTTGGAGATGGCGCAGGCGCAGCTATTTTACAAGCAAGTGAAAGTGAGAATGGAATTTTATCAACACATTTACATTGCCAAGGTAAAGATTTAAAAAACCTTTGGATGGAGGGCCCCGGTTCATCTGGGGACAATCAAATTAATAAATTGACAATTGAACAAGGGAAAATATTTGAACCTTATATGAATGGTCGTGAAGTTTTTAAAAATGCAGTAGTTCGATTTCCAGAAGTCATTCAAGAAGCGCTTGATGAAAATAATCTAACCCTTGATGATGTATCCTTAATTATTCCACATCAGGCTAATTTGCGAATTATTCAATCTGTGGCAAAGCGAATGGGGGTAGAGCAGGATAAGTTTTATGCCAACATTCAACGGTATGGAAATACAACGGCAGCCTCAATTCCCATTGCACTTTGTGAAGCTGTTGAAGAAGGAAAAGTGAAAAAAGGTGACACTATTATTTTAGCTGCCTTTGGAGCCGGATATACTTGGGCTTCAGCTGCAATACGATGGTAGTCGTTCATTTGTTAGAACTCTTTAAGATTTAATTTTAATATCAAAGGAAAAAAATGAAAAAAATAATTTACTCAACCCTACTTTTTACATTTCTATTTGGGCAAACGGGGTTAGAAATTGCAAAAATGATTGATGAAAAGAAATCACCGGTGGATATGTTCAATAAAACAGAAATGATCCTGAAAAATAAAAAAGGAAAAACCCGGACAAATGCGATGATATCAAAATCCATTGATGGGAATAAAAAACAACTTATCTGGTTTTTGGAACCTAAGGATGATAAAGGTGTAGCTTTTTTAAAAATTGAACATGATACAAAAGACGATGAAATGCGCATGTGGCTCCCAGCATTTAAAAAAGTGAGACGAATTTCTTCAAAGAAAAAAGGTGATTCGTTCATGGGGTCAGATTTGAGTTACGAAGATTTATCCAGCCGAAATTTAGATGAGAACGAATACCTTCGTTTAGCAGATAAAACAATAGATGGAAAGGAATGTTTTGTGATTCAGATTACTCCGAATAAATCCCTTAAATCATCCTATTCCAAGCATATGTCTTGGATTGAGAAATCAACACTTAATGCAGTAAAAGAAGAATCATTTGATAAACGGGGTAAACTAAAAAAGAAAAAAGAATTCTCATTCATGCAAATGAAGGAATATTATGTAATGAAGCGGATTTTTGTTGAAGATGTTCAAAAACAACACTCGACTGAAGTAATATTCTCGGAAATCAAAGTGGATTCAGGAATTAATAATAAAATATTTCAAGAGAAAAATTTGAAACGGCTTCCTAGAGATTAAAAGTATTTAGTTTAAGAATAAAAATGAATTATAAATTTTCATTAAAACTGTTATTCATTTTAGGGGTTTCTGTATTAATGGCCCGAGATGAAGTAAGTCGAATTAGCGGATTTCTTACTGATTTTGATACGGGTGAACCAATCATGTATGCAAATATCGTATTGATTGATACTCAAATCGGAACAGCTTCGGATAACGCCGGATATTATGTTTTGACAAATATTCAACCCAATTCATACACATTAAAAGTCATGATGATGGGATATGAATCTATCGAAAAAAAAGTCATTTTGAATCCGAATGATGATATTCGATTCGATTTTGAGTTAAATACAACTGTCATTCAAAGTGATGAAATAACAGTGTCAGCAGAAAGGCAACGGTTTCAAAATAAGGTAGAAGTAAGTCGCATTAATTTATCTATTAGAGACATTAAATCCGCACCAGCTTTTGCTGAAACAGATTTGTTCAGAACACTTCAACTTTTACCAGGCGTGAGCTCTTCAAGTGATTTTTCTTCTTCATTGGTTGTTAGAGGTGGGAGTCCAGACGAAAACCTAATTTATTTAGATGGAATAGAAGTATATAACCCCTACCATTTAGGTGGCGTTTTTTCAACCTTTAATGCAGAAGCAATTTCTGATGCAGAATTCCTTATAGGTGGATTTCCTGCACAATATGGAAATCGGATTTCATCAGTTTTAAATATAACAACAAAAGAAGGCAACTCTAAAAAAGGACTCCTATTTAAAAAACAGGGATTTGGTAAATATTGGGATGTGAGTAATGTGCAAGGAGATGTGAGTATTTTGAGTTCAAAAATTCTTGCTGAAGGTCCAATCAAAAATGGGTCATGGATGTGGTCAATTAGACGCACTTATTTAGATCAGGTGGCTAAAATGTATTACTGGGCTAAAGATGAGCCTATGAATTGGAAATATTATTTTTGGGATTCTCAAGGAAAACTAACTTATGATATTTCTCCTAAAAGTCGTTTAACATTTTCATCTTTTTATGGAAGAGATGCGATTGGTTTTAAAATTGGTGAATCAACTGAAGTTGATTTTAATTGGGATTGGGGAAATATCACCAACAGTTTACAATGGCGATACGTTCCTAATTCTAAGTTTTTATCTACTTTATCCATTTCAAATACGAATTATGAATTTGATTTAAATGTTATGGCTACTGTTCAGGATTCAGTCGATGAATCTTTTCAAGTAAATAATGTTATTTTTAACGAAATTAATGATTGGACACTGAAAGAAAAGTTAGATTGGTTTATTTCTTCAAAACATACTGTTACAGCAGGGTTTGAATTAAAAAAACTTCAGATGGACTTTAAACAGAATATCAATGATTTAGTTCTGTTTAATCAATCCCAATCTCCAGATATATTTAGTGCGTTTATTCAAGATAAATGGCATCCAACATCTCGCCTAATGATTCAACCTGGTATTCGAATTTCTAAGTACTCACTCCATGAGGATTTGTATTATGAACCGAGAATTGGATTTAAGTATTTAATCAATGAAGATTTAGCATTAAAAGGAGCATATGGTTCCTATAAACAATTTTTATTTACTGTTAATGATGAAGATGAAATTCTAAATATTGTTGACTTTTGGCAACCCATTCTTGAGAATAATTCTGCAAAATCTCTTCAACAATTTATATTAGGGTTTGAGCAATGGGTGGGGAAAAACTGGTATATGAGTTTAGAAGGATTTTATAAACCTTATGATAATACGCTTACTTTGAATCCCAATAATAATCCATCTTTGGATAATGATGATTATATAGAAGGGGAAGGCACTGCATATGGTTTTGAAATATTATTAAAGAAAAATAGTGGACCTTTAACTGGGTGGATTGGCTATTCTTATCTGAATACAGAACAAAGATACGATTTTAATAGTGATGGTAAAATAAAAGAAGAGAGTGGGGAAATTTATTCTCCAAAATATGATCAACCCAATGGCGTAAATGTTGTGTTTAATTATAAGTACAATGATAAAAATTCATTTGGATTTACATTAAGTAACAGTAGTGGTAAACCCTATACTCCGACTGTAGGATATACTTATACTGAAAATTCACCGGGGAGTTTTATTGTCTCAACTGATAATCCCTATTCGAATTTAGTGGAAATAAAAGGGCCTAGGAATTCAGCTCGATATCCTAACTACTTTCGGATAGATTTAAGTTGGAAGCGGAATATCAAGCCATTTGGAATAGATGGGAAATTCAAATTCCAGGTGATCAATATCACAAACAATTTTAATACATTTCTTTATAGCTGGGATCTAGAAAATGACAAAGTAACTGCAGTTGGAATGTTCCCAATTTTGCCAACATTTGGCGTTGAATTTGACCTTTAAAGAGAAATATATGATAAAATTAATATTACCAATTAGTATTTTAATATTTTCAAGTTGTACAAAAGAATTAAGTATTGCTGATTTTGCATCGGATTTTGAAAATTATAAATCAGAGTTAAGAGTTGAGGCTATTCTCAATTCCAATAATTTTTCAGAGTCCATTATTCGTGTAGATCGTACCATACTTGTTACTGATACATCATTGTTTAATGGACGAGACGATAATGGCGATTGGGAATCTTACACCGATGTAAATGGAAATGGATTATGGGATGAAGATGAACCTCTAAATGATGATATTGGTATTGCTATTCGGGGACCTTTAGGCTTATTTGAAGGAAGGGGCAATGGAATCCCTGATGCTGGAGAGCCCCGTGTTGATGATTATAATGAAATATTACCCCAAATTCATGATTCAACCCTTTCAATCATTCTACTCGATGCTGAAACTAACATAATTGCAGAATTTGAATGGGTAACTATTGCTGGAGAATTTGAAGAAAGTTTTGGTGGCGGGCATGGCCCAATGGACGATAATTCTTTTCTATATACTTATTCGTTTGGCGGGTACAAACCGAAGTCTGAATATAGCGAGTTGCAGATTTCACCGGGCAATGAAGTTCAATTCAAACTTGAAACTTTGGGCGGGAATACAATTCAAGGATCAACTACACCCGTAAGAGAAGCCAATCAATTTGATGCGCTATTTTCTCATTGGTCGAATGATACTTTAATCATAAATCAATATTCTTTGGAAGGAATTTCATGGATAACATCCCTTCAGAGTTATATATCTTCGGCTAAAGTAGAAAAGGTTATTTCACCCGATTCACTAGTTAAAGAATTTAGCGGGATACTTTCTTCGGAAGAAATGAATGAAATTGGTGAATCAATTTATAATATGAGTATATTTTTTTTATCACAGGGATTATACCAATTAACGGTTAATGTGTTTGATGAAAATTATGGAAATTATCTCATTTCTGAGTTGCCGTTGAGAGATGAATCTCTATCAAATCTTCGAGATCAAAATGATACTGTGGTTCTTGGCATTGCTGGGAGTATTACTGACAGTAAACTTTATTTTCGGATAAATTATTAGTTTAAAGGAAAAAGTAAATTCAGTGTTTGATATTTTAAAATTTAAAAAAGATTTATTCTATTTTTTCGTTTTCTTTCAAGTGAGTTCACACTTATTTGCACAAGTAACAGTTTCGGGAAGCTTTCAACCTAGTAAAATGTTTCGTCTAACTAATCAATCGGAGATTTCATTACCCTTCCGAATAGCAGAAGCGGAAGTAGGATATTCTCTGGGTGATTTTGAATTGAAATCGAATACCGCAATGGAGTATCGATGGGAAAATAATGAAAATGAACTCCAATTTAGGGAAGCTTATTTAATGTGGTACCCAAGCTGGGGAGAAGTGAAAGTAGGAAAACAAATTCATGCTTGGGGTGCAGTGGACGGAAACAATCCCACCGATAATTTGAATCCCTACGATTACTATTATATGTTCCTTCCTGGAGCAGACCGAAAGATTGGGACAGTTTCCGGTTCAGTGAAATATTATTGGAATGACTGGCAATTTGAAGGTGTATACATTCCGGACCATGTTGGAAACAGAGTCCCTTTTGGTGAAAAAGATTTTCCATTTGGACCACCAATTGATATCACAGAATTTATATATAATGAAAAATCTCCGGAATTTGGTATCCATGTTCAAACAAACATCTTTGGTAGTGATATAGGATTTTCTTATTTTAATGGATTTGATAGAATGTTTTCTGAATTTGGAATAATTAATCCACCCACCCCAGGTAATATTTTACCTGTATTTGCATTTAGAAAAACAAAAGCATTTGGAGTTAATCTCGTTTCATTTATTCAAGATTTTACTTTAAGAAGTGAAGCGTCATATTTCCATTCAAAAAAATATGATTTGGAAAATCTGAATGAATCCGGTATTTGGGAGGAAGGGGAATACATTCAATTCGCATTTCAACTGGAATATATAACAGAAAATAATCTAATGATCAGTAGTCAGCTAATCGGACAGGAGATTATTTATGATTCGTGGGATGATTATTATGAGAACAAATCCTCATCCATTGATAGTGTTTCCATCGATCATATTTACATTCGATCATTCCAACCTGGCTTGGGCACACCTTTCGCGTCTTTTACAGATTTGGGATTGTTGTTGTCTGTGTCTGCCAATTATTTTGATGATGCCTTAGAACTCATGGGAAATACATTTATAGATTTAAAGGATTCACAATCCATGTTAGGTATGTCCGCAAACTATACGCCCATAAATAATTGGAAAATCAACGCATCAATTTCAAAATTCATGGGAGAAGAAGGGACCCAATTTAATAATATGGAAGATTTTTCTCATTTTCAGATTGGACTGGCGTACCACTTTTAGATTAAAATAAGTACTATTGCTATTTTAATTTGTTTTAATTATTTTAATTATTACAATCTGAGTCTCAATTATGAGGATATTTCCTGAATTTGTTTTAATAATCAATAAAAATGGAGTGTAAAATGAATAAATTAGTAAAAACCACATTACTAACTTTTTTAGTTTCCGGACTAATTGGTCAAGGTGTTACAACCGCTGGATTAGGTGGTTCTGTAACAGATCAAGATGGAAAACTATTAGTTGGTGCAGATATTGTTGCTGTTTATACACCCACGGGTGCACAATACGGTGCAGCCACTCGATCAAGTGGTGCATATACTATTTTAAACATGAAAGTGGGTGGCCCTTATAAAGTAACAATATCCTATATAGGGTATAAGAGCCAAACTTTAGATAATATTTCACTTTCTTTAGGTGCTACTGAAAGAATGAATTTTCAATTATCCCAAGAAGCTATTTCATTAGGCGGTATTGAAGTAACGGCCGAAATGGATGATGTAATGAATGGTGATCGTACGGGTGCAGCAACCTTTATTGGTGCTGAACAAGTTATTCAAATGCCATCTATCAAACGAAGTGCGAGAGATTTAACTCGTATGGATCCTAGAAGTGATGGAAATTTCAGTTTTGGTGGTCGTAATTGGTTATATAATAATATCTCGCTGGATGGATCTTATTTTAATAATCCATTTGGATTAGATGATCCAGCACCAGGTGGACAAACTAATGCAGAGCCAGTCTCCTTTGATGCCATTGAACAAGTTCAAGTATCAATAGCGCCATTTGATGTTCGTGAAGGTGGCTTTACAGGTGCAGGAATAAATACTGTTACAAAAAGTGGAACCAATACACTGACAGCATCAGCCTATTCTTATACAAGAAACGAATCGTTTGTTGGTAATTCTGTTTCTGGAAATGATGTAGTGGCGAATCCTGATTTAACATTTAATCAAACAGGTGTTTCAGTTGGTGGACCGATTATTAAAGATAAAGTATTTTTCTTTGCAAATTATGAAATGGAACGTCGTTCAGATCCAGCTTCAAATTTTGTTGCTGATAGAGATGGCGACGTAACTTTTGGTGAATCACGCGTTACTGCTGCCGATATGGATGCTATTTCAGCTCGTATGAAAGATGTTTATGATTATGATACAGGTGCATACGAAGGATATAATCACGAAACTAATAATGATAAAATGTTATTGAAATTGGATGTAAACATTAATGCAAATCATAATGCCAGTTTTCGATATAGCCGTTTAGATGCTAATCGTGATTTGCCTCCCCATTTTGTAGCATTAAGCTATAATAATACTGGTCGCGGTCCCAATAGCACCAGCTTACCTTTTGAAAATAGTGGATATAAAATTAATAATATTCTTGATTCTTATGCAGGTGAATTAAATAGCACATTTGGTGGAAACATCGCAAATAGGTTCTTTGTAAGTAAGAATAAATTTCGTGATTGGAGAACGCCAAAAAGTGAAAATTTTCCAACGATTCAAATTGGAGAAGAAGGTACAGCTTATGCGACATTAGGTCATGAACCTTTTTCAATTCATAATATATTAGACCAAGATGTTTTGCAGATAACCAACAATCTCTCTTTCTTTAGTGGGAATCATGTTTTTACTGCAGGTGTGAATTATGAAAATTTTAAATTTTTCAATTCGTTTAACATTTTCAGAAATTTCTTCTTTGGATTAGGCTTTACCACAGGATTGACAACATTTGATTCTGTTGATGATTTTATGGCTGCCACAGACCCATCAGTTTTAGATTCTTTGGGTAACCCTACCAATGTGGATTTCCGTGGTTTTAATGGATCAGGTGATTTCAAAGGTGAAATAATTGATGTATCTCAAATGGCTTTTTATGGTCAGGATGAGTGGGCAGTGAATCAAAATTTTAATCTTATTTATGGATTAAGAGTTGATATTCCTATCTACAATACTGAACCGATAGAGAACCCATATTCAACAGGATTATCTTTATTGGATGAAAATGGTGAAGCTGAAGTGGTTGATCAGGCAAAATTACCTGAATCTAAACCTCTTTATTCGCCTCGTGTTGGGTTTAACTGGGATGTGAAAGGTGATCGTTCTATGCAAATACGTGGTGGTACCGGGATCTTTACAGGTCGTTTACCATTCGTATGGATTGGAAACGTAATCTCAAATCCTGGGGCAAATCCAAATCTTCCAGGTGATGACCCAACGGTTACAGATGATGGTGTTGATCGCCCAGAAGGTGAAGGAATTCAATCTACATTACAACAATCATTTGATTTAAATGCTATGGTTGATGATTTTGAATGGCCGCAAATTTGGACAACTAATTTTGCGATTGATATGAAATTGCCAAGTAATATGGTTGGTACATTTGAAATGGTATTTGGGAAAGATCTTAATGCGATTTATATGCGAAATGCTGATTTAATTGCACCCATTAAAAATTTAAGTGACGGCCGTCCTTATTATGGTGGTTGGGGAAATAATGAATTAAATGCAATGTGGCCAGGCGAAGGTGCTGGAGCATATGTTATTGATAATACCGATGATCAAAATGGATATAATTTGACCTTAACCGCTCAACTTAAGAAAAGTTTTGGCAACGGATTTGATGTAAGTGGTGCTTACACATACCTAGATGCTCAAAACAATCTAAAATCCACAGAGATTGCATCATTGCTTTGGCAAGGTCAGCCAGTACAGGGTGATCCAAATAATCCAACATTGGCTCCATCTGAATTTGGTAATCGCCATCGTATAATTGCGACTGCAAATTATCGTATGAATTGGAGTGAGAAAATGTCAACTAACTTTGGCCTATTCTTTGAAATGGCTGAAGGAAACAGATATACCTATTCTGGTGGAAATCGATATTCACATGTTTATTCAAATGACTTAAATGGTGATGGATACTCAAATGATTTAATTTATATCCCAACTGATGAAAATGATATTGTTCTTACTGATCCAACAGAATGGGATGCATTGGATGCTTTTATTAGTCAGGATCCTTATTTAAGTGAAAATCGTGGAAATATTGCTGAACGAAATGGTTTAGTAAACCCATGGTTTAGTAATATTGATTTAAAAGTATTAAATGAATTCAATACAAGTGCTGGGAAATTTCAGTTGAGTTTTGATATTCTAAATTTTGCAAATCTCATTAACGATGGCTGGGGTGTTAGAAAAGTTGCAGATCAATCTGCCCTAGCGCCACTTTCAGTAACTGAAATAAGCGAAGCTGGAGTGCCAACTTTTGATTTTAATGGTGCCGAATCAACTTTCATCGATGATGCAAGTATCTTTTCACGATGGCAAATGCAGATTGGATTAAGATATATTTTCTAATCTAAAGTCTAAATCTGATTAATCTAGAAAAAGGGAAGGTCGATGTTTCGATCTTCCCTTTTTTCTTTTATTTAATTTAGCCTGGATTATTCGCCACAAAATGCCCCGCAAAAAACCCCGTAAAAAACACGGGATGCAAGCACACGGGCTTACAGTTCCGACGAATGACGGAGATGCAAGCACACAAAAAACAAAAAAGGCTGATAACAAAGGAGATACAATGAATGATGTATCCATACTTTGTAATTTTATTTTTGTCAACATTTTATCTTTTTTCTTCTTGAAACTTGGCGACCTTCGTGGCTGATGAATTAATGAGGTTAGATATTTCAACAATATTCCAACTTTATAAAAGCCATAGAACTTATGTAAAAGCTTATGATTTGTAATTACAGCGCTCAAACTGTTTATTCCTATTTGTTTGTCATAAAGCATTATTGGAATTAGATATGATTAAAAGACATTAAATTCAATGATGTAATAGCCAGAAAATTTATCTAGTTATTATCATTGTAAAAATTTTGTTATCAAAAAAATATTTATTCAATAAAATTTCAATAAGGAAAAACCTGTGTTACTTGGTACAATAATATTTTTCAGTCTATTAGGTAGTCTCGGAGCTGTAGTGCTTTCGGGACTATTTTTACTATTCCCAAATAGAATTCAGAATACGCTTATTCCGGGTTTAATTAGTTATGCTACTGGAACGTTATTGGGTACCGCTTTCTTAGGAATGATTCCTCATGCTTTGGAGCATTTACCTGTTCCAACATTGGCTTTAACTTTATTATTAGGGATTCTTTTATTTTTCATATTAGAAAAATTTGTTGTGTGGCGACATTGCCACAGTCATTCTTGTGAAGTTCATGAAGCATCAGGTCCATTAATTTTAATCGGAGATTCCTTCCACAGCTTTGTAGATGGGATTTTAATTGCAGGTGCATTTTTATCATCTTATCAATTAGGGATTGTAACTGCTGTTTCGGTTATTTTTCATGAAGTTCCACAAGAAGTTGGTGATTTTGCTATTTTATTAAAAAATAAATATTCTAAAAAGAAAGCATTTGGGTTAAATATTATTTCAGGGTTAAGCTCAGTAGCGGGTGCAGTTTTAGCTTATATATTGATGGATCAAATGCAGTTTTTAACACCTTATGTTATGGGAATTGCGGCATCTAGTTTTATTTATATTGCATTAGCAGATTTAATCCCTGATTTGCATAATCATGTTAAGTTTAAAGAAAGTTTAATTCAAGTTATTCTCTTATCTGCCGGAATATTTACAATATATTTAATGGCATCTTTTAATTAAATCACTTGTGAAAGTCTTTTCATTTTTACTAAAGATTCCAATTAAATTTTACCAATGGTTTATATCGCCAGTCTTTCCAAATTCTTGTCGTTATACACCTACCTGTTCCCATTATGCCGTGAAATCATTAGATGAATGGGGGCCGATAAAAGGGCTGTGGTTAGCAATAAAAAGAATGAGTCGATGTCACCCTTGGGGTGATAGTGGATATGACCCTGTACCTAAAAAGAAAAATAAATGAAAAAAATAATTTTAGATTGTGATCCAGGTCAGGATGATGCGGTTGCATTAGCGTTAGCCATGGCAGCAAAAGATGAATTTAAATTGTTAGGCGTAACAACCGTTGCAGGAAATGTGCCCTTGAAATTGACACAAAGAAATGCTCGAATTATGTGCGAAATCTGCCACCGGCCTGATGTGAAAGTTTATGCTGGAGCGGATAAGCCGATAGTGCAAGAATTAGTCACGGCTGAACATGTGCATGGAAAAAGTGGATTAGATGGGATTGATATTTATGAACCAAATCATCCTTTAGAAGAAAAGCATGCGGTTGATTTTATAATTGAAGCATGTTTAACTGCGGATGATAATTCTATATTTCTTATTCCAACAGGACCATTAACAAATATTGGTTTAGCGATGAAGCGTGAGCCTGCAATTCTACCAAAAATCAAAGAAATAGTTTTAATGGGTGGTGCCTTAAAAGAAGCTGGGAATATTACACCATCTGCAGAATTTAATATTTATGTTGATCCAGAAGCTGCTCAGATTGTTCTCAAGTGTGGACGTCCTATTGTAATGATGAGTTTGGATGTAACTCATCAAGTATTAACTACCAAAAAAAGAGTGGATGCAATACGAAATTTGGGTTCAATTGTTGGTCAACAAATTGCATCTTTGATTGAGTTTTTTGAACGATATGATGAAGAAAAGTATCATATTGACGGAGCCCCGCTTCATGATCCTTGTACAGTTGCATTTTTACTCAAACCTGATTTGTTTTCACTCAAAGAAGTGAATGTAGAAGTGGAAACAAGTGGCAAGTTTACTCGAGGAGCCACAGTGGTTGATTATTGGGGCGTAACTGATCGTGCCCCAAACGTGAAATGGGCATATGCTGTAAATGATGAAGGCTTTTTTAAATTATTAAATGAATACCTTATAAAGTTATAAAAAAAGCCCTTTGTAATTTGACAAAGGGCTCTTTTCTAACCAACCAAGAAAAGATAAAAATCAGTTACGTAAAGGTTTCCCTTTTTTAAGCATAAAACTGATTCTATCTTGAGAAAGCTTTTCTCCTGCTAGAGATACAAATGCTTCTCGCTCAATATCTAGGATATATTGTTCGTCCACCGTTTTTGTGAGGCCTGCTTTGTCTCCACCGGTCAATACGAAAGCAAGCTTTTCACCAATCTTCAAATCATGCTCAGATATTTTCCCCTGCATTTTGAACCCTTTTAGAGCCATTGACAGTGCAGTGCGCCCACCGGAACCTGGGAGCTTTAAATCATCTCGATAAGTTGGTGGTTCATATCCATTGGCCATCTCGACCGCTTTTTCTTTTGCCGTTTGGATTAAATAATCTTTATTTAGAACTATAGTATCGTCTTTTTTGAGATAGCCAAGATGCTTTGCTTCATCTGCGCTAGTTGCCACTTTTGCAAACCCAACGACTTCAAAAGCTTTTTGTATTTTTTGAAATGCACCCATACGTCCTGTTCCGCCATCCATAGCATTCAAGATCATTCGTAGATTTCCACCACCACCAGGAATGAGCCCAACGCCCACTTCCACTAGTCCCATGTATGTTTCTGCAGCGACTACACGATGAGCAGCCGGTTGAATAATTTCTACACCACCACCCAGTGCAAGCTGAAATGGTGCCGCTACAACAGGCCCTTTGGAGAATCGAATTCTCTGAGTCGTGTCCTGAAGAACTTTAATTGCCATGATTAATTCATCCCACATTTGGTTTTTACATAAATCCAAAATGAGATTCAAATTTGCTCCGGCGCAGAAATTTGCACCTTGATGACCTAAAACCATTCCTTTATAATCGCCCTTTTCAATGAGGTCCAAAGCGGTATTTATCATTTCAATATATGAGCCATCGATTGGATTGAGCGTTGGCTGTAAAATAGAATGAAATTCAACATTTAAAATTCCATCTCCCAGATCATTAATACTGGCGCTCAAATCACGTTTAAGCGTTTTTACACCCGTTTTATGAATAGCAAGATTCAATATTTTTGGGTTTGATTTTATTACGACGGGCTGTTTCTGAATCGGGCACCAATAGTTTCTTTCACCTTTTTCAATGATATAAAATGATTCTCGACCAGATTCTAACATTTCCAAAATCCAAGATGGTACTTTTTTACCTTCAGATTTCATTCGGTTTACTGATTTTTGAACACCAATAGCATCCCAAGATTCAAATGGACCCATTTCCCAACCAAACCCCCATTTCATGCCATTATCAATATTAACAATATCGTCAGAAATTTCAGGAATTCGATTTGCGCTATAAATAAGAGTCCGAGCTGTGATTTCCCAAAAATATTTACTTCCACGGTCATCCCCATAACAAAGTGCTTTAAGTTTATCAGGAAGTTTTTGATGACCTTTTGCGATTCGGAAGCAATCAAATCTGACCTTTTCTTGAGGCGAATATTCACCCGTTTTTAAATCCAACGAAAAAATGGTTTTATCTTCATTTTTTTTATAAAAACCAGCTTTTGTTTTTTGTCCTAATCGCCCAGAATCAACGAGTTGATCTAAAATATCAGGAATTTTAAACATATCCCGCTCTTCGTCATTTAATACTTTTTCATAGGTTGTTTTTGACACATGTCTCATTGTGTCTAATCCAACAACGTCAGAAGTTCGAAAGGTAGCACTTTTGGGTCGACCAGAAATTGGACCCGTTAATTTATCAACTTCTTCAATTGTAAATCCTTGTTCAATTGCAAGATTCATGGTAACCATCATTCCAAATACCCCAATCCTGTTTCCAATAAAATTTGGTGTATCTTTTGCATGAACAATCCCTTTCCCCAGTACTGATTCACCAAATTCAACCATTGTATTATAGGTATCATCGGATGTCTGTTCTCCACGAACTAATTCCAACAGTTGCATATATCTTGGTGGGTTGAAGAAGTGAGTAATCATAAATCGTTGTTTCAAATCGTCAGGAAGAGTTGCAGTCAAATCAGCTAATGGAATTCCTGAAGTATTGGAGGTAAGAATAGCAGTATTCTTTAAGTGGGGAAGAAGGTTATTATAAACTTGTTCTTTAATATCTAATCGTTCCACAACGGCTTCCAAAATCCAATCTACTTCAGTGATTTTTTCAATATCATCATCATAGGTGCAAGGCGTGACTAATGCAGCATTTTTGGGTTTATAAAGTGGAGCGGGTTTTAAAGATGTAAGTGAGTCCACTCCTTTTTTTGCCAATTCATCATTAATATCAAATAGGTAGGATGGAATCCCTGCATTTGCAAGGTGACCTGCAATTTGTGCACCCATCACACCAGCGCCTAAGACAGCAACTTTTTCAATTTTTGTAGACATGATTTTCCTTATCGTTCAATTATGGTTGCGATACCTTGTCCGGATCCGATACACATTGTGGCGAGTCCGGTTTTGGCATCTTGTTGTTCCATCACATTTAACAAGGTTGTAATAATTCGTGCCCCAGAACAACCCAGTGGATGACCTAAAGCAATCGCACCGCCATTTAGATTCACTTTTGATTTATCCCAACCGCCTTGTTCAATCACATAAAGAGATTGGGCAGAGAAAGCTTCATTGAGTTCAATCACATCAATATCATCCAGGGATAATCCAGTTTTCTTTAATACTTTGTTTGTGGCTGGAATTGGACCCATGCCCATTCTTTTCCAGTCCACACCAGCAACAGATCTACCTTTTATTGTGGCACGGATCTTAAGTCCATTTGCCTCCGCAAATTCACGACTAGTAATCAATACAGCAGAAGCACCAATGGAAATTGGGCTTGATGTTGCGGGAGTTATAGTTCCATTTTCAATAAAAGCAGGATTCAAACTTTGGATCTTTTCCAGATTTGGTTCTCTCGGACCTTCGTCTTTTTCTACCGTGACTTCACCATAAACATCGATGGGAATTATTTCATTATCAAAACGACCATTATTCCAGGCATCTAAGGCTTTATTGTGGGATTCCACTGCAAACATTTCTTGTGTATCTCTGGAAATATTTCCTTCTTCAGCCAAAGTTTCTGCTGTTTCTCCCATACCTATATAATATTCTTGCTCGGCCAATTCAGGGTGAAAATCAGGATTAAAACCGCCCATGGGGACAGAAAACATATCCTCTACTCCTGCAGCAATTCCGATTTCAATATCTCCCGATTCAATTTTTGTACTGATTTGATGAACCGCATCCATGGAAGAACCACAAAATCGGTTTACCACTGATCCACCGGTTGTTTCTGGAATACCAGCGAGTATAGCCACACCTTTCGCCATGAGCATTCCTTGAGGCCCTTCGGGAAAGGCACAACCCAAAACGAGATCTTCGATTTTGTCGGGTGAAATATTTTCGTTTCGTGCCAACAATCCTTTTACCACTTGGGCGGTGAGATCGTCTGCGCGGATTCCAACAAGATTCCCATTTTTTACGCCGATGGGCGAACGAACGGCATCAATAATAACAGATTCAGACATATTTTCTCCTTATGAACGGTTTTCGCGGTGATATAAAAATTCATTCAAATCAAAATCGTTTAAATGAATAAATGACAATTTTCGTCCCTGTCTTTTTTGTTTGCTTAAATATGGTACGATTTTTTTCAGTGAGGCTTTTTTCATAATTATTTTCCTTTTAGAATGGGTAGTTATTTTTGGTGTACATAAAGTCAGCCAAAGATTGTTTAAGAGAAATTGTATCAGTGTTTAAAGTCATAATTGATTCCAATGATTGAACAAATTGTGCAGTTTCATTAGGGATATTTTCTTCAAATATTTTATTTAAACAGATATTGGATAAGGACTTGATTTTCAGAAGTGATTCAGCAGTGAAAATCCGAGTAATTACAGAGCTCATATCGGATATTTCATGATTTGATTGTGATTGTCTTGCTCGAGAGATGACAGAGCCAGCAGTGTAAATTAAAGTAAAAATATCTGCCAATGCTTCGCTCAGCTGTTGTTGATGTTTTAAATCCTGCCCATATTCACAAAGTGCTTCCTGGAATACAAGAGATGCAAGCAATTTTGCTGAATCTAACCCGTGAATTTCACGGCCATAGTTTTCTTTTGAAAGAGTTAATATATCTACAGATAAAAAATTGTCCATTTCTTTTAAAAAATCTCGAAGTGAAATTTCTTCCATCAGAACTTTTTTCATCATATATCCAGTAACAATAGCACGATTTATCTCATTCGTCCCTTCCCAAATTTGATTAATTCTATCATCACGATATGCCCGAGCCATAGGATATTCTTCAGTAAAACCATATCCACCATGAATTTGAAGAGCTTCATCTACAATAAGATCGGATGTTTCACTCCCAAAAACTTTTGCCATAGAAGCTTCAACGGCAAATTTTTCATGTGCTTCACCCATTTTCATATAAAAAGCGGGATCAGATTTATCCAATTCATTAATAGAATCCTGGATGAGTCCAACCGTTCTATACAGCATTGAATCTCCAGCATATACGCGAACAGTCATATCTGCAACTTTGCCTTTTATAGAATCAAAATACGCGATGGGTTGTCCAAATTGTCGACGATTCAATGCATAATTAATGGCATGTTCAATTCCTAATTTCGATCCACCAATACAAGAAGCTGCTAATTTATATCTTCCGATATTTAAAATATTAAAAGCAATGGTAGCACCTTTTCCTACTTTATAGAGTAGGTTTTCAACAGGTACTTTTGCATTGGTAAATTTCAAAGAAGTTGTGGAAGAACCTTTCATTCCCATCTTTTTTTCTTCAGCACCAACTTCAAATCCTTCTGTATCTCGCTCTACAATAAATCCTGAAAATTTATTTCCATCGACTTGAGCCAGAACAGTAAATACACCTGCCCAACTTCCATTACTGATAAATTGTTTTTCTCCATTCATAATATAATGTTTACCATCATCTGATAAAACTGCCGTGGTTTTACCTGATAAAGCATCTGAACCTGCAGAAGGTTCTGTTAATGCGTAAGCAGCAACAGTTTCTCCAGTCATAATTGTTGGTAAATATTTTTGTTTTTGTTCGGGGGTACCAAAAAAAGTGATTCCCATACTTCCAATTCCAGCTTGAACTGAAAATGTGCATCCAAAAGAGGGTGATCCGCCACGAGCCATGGATTCGGCCACGATACAAGATGTGATTTTATCTAAATCAGTTCCACCATATTCTTCGGGTGAATCGACGCCGATGAGTCCCAGTTCGCCCATTTCTCTGAGAAGAGATAAACTTAATTTTTTATCAAGTTTATCTATTGCTTCAGCATTTGGTAGGATGCGATCTCGTGCAAATTCCTTAACCATTGTATCAATATCTTGATGGTCTTCTGAAAAGGTTTCGCGGCAAAAAATGGTTGTATTTTCAACAGGTGAAACAAGCCATTGGCCACCTTGAAGTTGGGACGATTTGTTAGTTTCAGTCATAATGTATCTTAATCCTTTTTTACACCGGATAAAATAAATTCAGATATTGTTGAGATATATTCATGAGCTTCAACCCCTGATTTCTCAAATAGCGTGAACCAATTTATACCTTCAATGTTAATTAAAATTGAGAGAGCTGTGATTTGCGGATTTACATTTTTAAATTCGCCAGAATCAACTCCTTTTTGGATAATTCGAACTATGTATTCTAAAAATTCGGAATAGACATTTTGTAATTTTTTATTAAAGTCAGAATCACGACCGCTTAAAGACCAAAATTCGACTAGTATTTTAAAAGCATTAGGATCTTTTTCAAACTGATCCATAAAAAAATCAAACAGTCCTTTCAATTGTTCTGATGCAGTCGAATGTTGTTCAACATTGTCTATAAATCCCGCATTGTAGTTTTTGACCCAATGATCAACTAATGACAAGTAAACTTCCTTTTTAGATTTATAATAATGATAAATCGCACCTTTAGAAAGTTGGGATGAAAGGACGATATCATCCATGCGACTTCTTTCATATCCATTTTTTACAATGACGGATAATGCCGCATCTAAAATCTGTTCTTTTCGTTTATCTTGTTTATTTTGGTTCATTTGTAAACCGACTGGTCGGTTGATATTACGAATTTCTTCAAATAGAATGCAAATTATATTTAAAAGGAAATGGGTTTAAAACTTTAAGAAATTTATTGATTAGAGTTGACATTTAATAAAATGGACTAGTAACTTCTAATGCGAATAGGTCTCAATAACAATAAAATTGTGATTTAATTAAAAGGCGAATTGACATGAAAAAGATAAATATAAAAAATGGACCTGTTAAAATTTTCCAGTGCTCAACGCGTCACCGGATACATTTTGAATACAAGTCAACATTTATTGAGATGGAATATTATGATTTTTTGGAAATTCGCTAAATTGATTAATGGAAAAAATCATTTTTCTCAAAAGGGGAATATCACAATACCTTTAGTAAAAAACCAAATTTATCTAAATATAGAAAATCAACATGTTCATCTATTGCAATCTGTTATATCGAAAGTAGTATTGTTACTTCAGGATGAATATTTAATGTTTCAAGGTCTTTTATCACTAGATCAATATTCTTCAGATGCGATAAAAATGATGAGTTACCCAAGAGAATTAAATTAATGAAAAAAACGCCATTTATAGGAATCTTAGCTTTTTTAGTTGTTTTATTTACAATGCCAATTGGCCATATGGTAATGATTCTCATAGAATCTATATTCGGACATCAATATCAATACCCTGCTGCGACATTTCTTGGCTTGATAGGGGCCATATTTCTCCTAATAGGTGCAAGAAACAATAACGAAACAACGGGAACTTGGCTGGGTTTTTTTGCGGGAATATTTATTTGGACAGGTTGGGTAGAATTTTCCTTCGTCTATTTTGCAAACCATTTAAGTATTCCACCTTTAATGGAAAATGGAGAAGTGGCAACAAAACCAGAATATCTCATGATGCCATCATCTATAGGAATATTTTTAGCTACAGTACTTTATTTTTTCTTCAATAAAGATACAAGGTGTCACTTTTTCAGATGGTTTCATCGTCATTTGAAATTAAAAGTTGGAAAACCATCTTCAGTTAGAAATCGAACTATTTCTTCAATAACAGCTATGGAAACAATTTATATAACTTGGTTTTTTTATATTGTATTATTACTTGTATATGATGAAGCATTATTTGGGCAATATCCTCTAATAACATATGCTACCTTTTTTATTTCTTTAGCATGGTCATTATATTTATTCATTCGGTTAATAAAATTTAAAAAAATGGCACCTGCCGTCAGATATGCAATTCCTACTGTCATCATATTTTGGAATGCAGTAGAAATTTTAGGTCGGTGGAATTTCTTTAATGAAATATGGGTACAACCTCAGGACTTTGTAATTGAAATGATTCTAATTGTTTTAGCTTTTATGTTTGTAGGAGCATTGTCTTTTTTTATACCTAAAAAGGTAGATGAAATAAATATTATTAAAAAAAGTGTAACAATTCCTTAAAAATAGCATCTAAATATCTTAAATAAGGAAATTAAAAATGAGTTTTACTAAGCAAGTTCAATACGCAATACAGATGTTAATACACATTGAAAACTCAACAGGTCATTTATTAACTGTTAAAGAAATCGCTGATAAAAGAGATTTACCTCATAACTTTTTACAAAAGATAGCTCAAAATTTAACAAGAAATAATATTATTGAATCAAAACGAGGGCGTAATGGTGGCGTTAAACTGAAAAAGCCAAGTGATGAAATAACTGTTAAAGAAATAATTAGAGTGGTTGATGGCCCATCTGGACATGATTGTATTATTGGTGAATATTCATGCACGCCAGAAAATTTATGTCATGTTTGCAGTCATTATAATTCGCATTTTGCAGAATTATATTTTAATACTACGCTAAAAAATTTGATGACTAAAGAACATTGTTGTAAATAAATATAATTATTGGATTACGATAAAGGAATAAAAAATGAGTGAACTTATAAACAATAGACAAAAACGTATCGAAATCATGAAAACTTTGGTTCGCCAATTGCATGATGGAAGTGCGCCAGAAAAAATTAAAAGCCAATTGGAAACCATGTTGGTTGAAGCAGATTATTCTGATGTATTTCGGATGGAAATTCAATTAATTGAAGAAGGGATTCCGCAAGAGAGTATTCAGGACCTTTGTGATACCCATACTCATGTTTTAAGGAAACAACTGGATTTACAAGAAACACCAGAAACAGTACCAGGACATCCTGTTCATACTTTTATCCAGGAAAATGCTGCATTAACCGAAAGAACCGGTTTAGTGAAACTCCTTATGGCTGAGATTGATGCGATGGATGATAAGGAAGATGCATTATCAAAAATGAGAAAAATTCAACTCAATCTTAATGAGCTTATGGATACTGATAAACATTATCGACGAAAAGAAAATCTTGTTTTCCCGTTCTTTGAAAAGAAGGATGTGCCAGGTGTTCCAGCTGTTATGTGGGGAAAGGATGATGAAGTTCGGAAATTATTGAAGGAAACAATCTCTGGTTTACAAGGGATTGATTCCATTAAAAGCGCAGAAGCAAAAGCATACAATCTATTTACAGTATTGCCAGCTGTAGAAGCCGTGGATGAAATGATTTATAAAGAAGAAAAAGTTTTCCTTCCCACAGCCTTAGACTTGTTGTCACAAGTAGAGTGGTATGAAATATATACTCAAACGGAAGAAATTGGATATTGTCTTTATGTCCCAGAATTTGAATGGATGCCTGAAGGAATTGCAGTCGATGAATTGAAAGCACCTAAAGTAAATGGAAAAATTCAATTACCAACTGGATCCTTTAAACTCGAAGAAATGATTGCAATGTTCAAAATACTTCCCTTTGATATTACGTTTGTTGATAAAGATGATAATGTAAGATTTTTCAGTGATAGTCCAGATAGAATATTTGATCGAACGCGTGCTATTTTGGGACGAAAAGTTCAGTATTGTCATCCACCATCAAGCGTAAATATTGTGAACCAAATATTAGATGATTTTAAATCAGGAAAAGAAGATCAAGCACGATTCTGGATTAATATGGGGCCAAAACTTATTTATATTGTTTATTATGCGATGAGAGATGATTTGGATGAATATATGGGCACATTAGAAGTCACCGAAGATTTGACGGATAAAAAAAATATTGAAGGTGAAAGACGAATATTAACTTATGATCAAAAAGGTTAGGATAAAAAATGGAAATTAAACCCAAAACAAAATTATTAGATTTATTAAATCAATACCCAGAATTGGAACCCAAGGTAATTTCAATGGCTCCACCATTCAAGAATTTGAAAAACCCGGTTTTAAGAAAAACAGTTGGAAAATTAGCAACCTTAGATAAAGTCGCTAAAATTGGTGGGGTAGATCTTAATGTTTTTATAAATGAACTTCGCCTAGGAATTGGACTAGAAGTTATTCAACATGTAATAGATGAAGTTTCGATTAGCTTGCCAGATGAAGCACCAATTTGGATTAAGGGGAAGCCGAAACAAATTATTGATGGGACTGCGATGTTGGAAGCTGGAGGTCATCCATTGAAATATATAAACAAGTTAATGAATGAAATTCAATCTGGGGAGTTTGTACTATTAAAGACTAATTTTCCACCCTTACCTATGCACGATGCAATGAGTAAGCAAAATTATTTAGTGTATTATAATGTTGAAGGTGACCAGCATCAATCGTTCTTCGGAAAACAATAGTTTCTATTTGGATAAAAAATTATTCTATGTTTAAATCAATAAACAAGAGACATCATAAAAGCCGTCTTTTTCAAATATCTAAATGGATTCATAAATATATTGGATTGGCGCTTGTATTCTTCTTGATTTGGATGAGCATTTCGGGAATATTATTAAATCATCCTAAAGCCATTAGTTCATTTTCAGTTCCAACTTGGGCTGTTCCATCCCATTATATACCAAAAAATTGGAATCGCAGTGCACTAACTCATGTTGTTTATTCTAAAGTTGACTCCAATCTTGTTTTTGCATCGGGTAAAACAGGTGTATGGAAGTCAGTAAATAAGGGATATTCCTTTGAACCGTTTATGGGTGGACAATATCCAAAATCTGAATTCTACCGAAAAACAAACCATCTCTATTTACAAGAAGATGAAGGTGAATCATGGCTTTTTGCGGGGAATGATTATGGGTTGTTTAAAACCCATTTAGATAAATCAAATTGGAAAAATATCTCTTTAGAGTCGTCCCCGACCAAAATTGTGAAATTCATTGAAAAAGGGAATACTTTATTAGTTCTGAGTGAAACAGATATATATTCCATTGATTTATCCAAAAATGACATTCACCTGAAGAAAATGAATATTCGCCAATCGGGTATTTCTGAAGAAATGCCTATGATTGATTTCTTTTTTGATCTTCATAGCGGGAAACTTTTTGGATTTGGTGGACAACTTTTATTTGATTTAGCAGGGGTAGTCCTATTTTATTTAAGCTTTACAGCATTATATACTTGGCTGTACCCAAAAAAACGCCGTAAAGATAAGAAAATGGGTCGAGCTAAAGCGAATCCTATCGGTCGGCGAATATTCCAATTTCTCTTAAAATATCATTTATCACTTGGAATTTGGTTTGCATTATTTTTAATTATTTTTGGCGTAACGGGCTTTTTCATGCGTCCACCTTTTTTGGCAACCTTGGTAGATAAGGAAATTAATTTACCATCTGTTATCAATCATAGACTAGATGAATCCTGGACAGGTGATATACAAAATGGAATGTTTTTAGCGAAAACAGACACGCTTGTTCTATCCACATCAGAAGGATTATGGAAAGGGAAAATAGAAGCGAATGGACTCTTTTCTAAATTCAATAAAGATTGGCCAATTTTTGTTATGGGCGCAACCGTATTGGAGGTGATTGATTCTTCCAAAATATTGGTAGGGTCATTTTCGGGAATATTTAATATTTCAAATAATGTTATTGACCGAATGACTGGGGATACAGTCAATTCGTTTAATACCATCCGCCCAGGCGATTATATGGTTACAGGATATGTGAAATCTCCTGAGAATGAATCATTTATATTTACGCATGAACAAGGTGTACTTCCATTACCAGGCGTTGAATTAAAAAATCGATTTCAGCAACCACAATTTGTTGGAGATGAATATAGAATGCCACTATGGAATTATGTTTTTGAAATTCATAATGGTCGTTTTTTTAAAGGAATATTGGGTGAGTGGTATATTTTATTACTTCCTTTGGGATCGTTATTATTAGTTTTTATAACAATGTCGGGTGTTATAGATTGGTTATATCACCGTAAAAAATAAAGATTTTAATTCTTATTCATTCAATCGACCGAGACGACGATATTTTTCTTTATACTTTTTCCAAAGATTCTTTTGTCTATCACTTAAATCAACTTCTCGACCTTGGATAAATGCTTTTATTGGATTGGTTGTCAAAACAAATGGTTCAGTATCAGTAATGAAAAAAGTTGCATCCTTTCCAAGTTCTAATGAACCCACTCTTTCATCAATCCCTAGGATTTCCGCAGCCGATAAAGTAATCGCTCGCATGGCTTCACTTTTTGGAAGTCCCCAAGCTGCTGCACGCATGGCTTCATTTGGAAGTGTTCTTACATGTCCATCTAATGGATACCCTGGATTAGTTGAGATACAAAATTTTACACCGGCTTCATAAAGCATAGCTGGAACTCTATAAGGTGTATGTATTGGCTCAAATCTCCGTCTTGGTGTTGTCTGAATACTTAAAAGAATCAATGGGATATTATGTTTAACCAATAGCTCTGGATTTCGCCAAGCATCTTGTCCACCTACAATGACAATATTTAAGTCATGTTTATTTGCCCATTTTACTGAAGCTTCAATTTGCCGTATATCGTTAGCATGAATATGAATTGGTTCTTTATGAATAATAAAAGGAATCATAGACTCTAGTCGAAGATCTGATAATTGTTTTTGGGTTGCTTTTCGTTCTCTTACGGTTCTTCTTTGATGATATGCTTGAACATCACGAACCCAGTGGTCAAGCTCCCGAACGGTTTTTTGATAGTTGTCCCGTTGATCTTTTTCTTTCTTTTTTGCATCTTTTCGAAAATTAAACCGCATATTGGGCCAATTTAAATTTAATGCAGTTGGATGTTTCAATGTGGCATCTTCCCAAGTCCAACCATCCAGCATCATAACAGATGACTGACCTGAAATTCGCCCGGATGATGGTGCAGAATTAACGATGAGTACACCATTTGACCGAGAGACAGGGATTAAATCTGAATCAGGATTATAACTAACATTCGCACGAACATTAGGATTCATTTCACCAATTTCAGAATGGTCATTGGTTTGTTTGACTGCACTGATTTCGGTCAAGCCAATTCGTGTGTATCCGGCAATGTAACCTGGAACTACATGCTTGCCATAAATATCATAAACATCTGTTTCAGGTGACGGCTGTATTTGTTCATCGATTGTTACAATTTTACCATTTGCAAATAGAAGGTCGTAACCTTCTAGAATATCACCGGAAATAGTGTGGAGTGTTCCACCTTTTAATAATATGGGTCGTTTTTGGTCAGTACCGGGTATTTGGTCATTAGCAAAGATAGAAGAGAGAAGGAGAATGGATAGTATATATTTCATTAATTCATCTCCCATCCAATTAAATCTTTGTCTTTGATTTCGCAATTATGTCCACGGTGGGGAGATGCACTATTTGGCTTCATCTCTATTCCAGCAGACTTTGATGTTGAAGATAAAATCTTTTGAATTAACTCTTGTCGGACTTTTGCATCTCGTTCTTCCAATTGCGCATTTTCATCTATTGAGAAATATCGAATCCCTTCAATCCAAGTTTCTTGAACTTGAGAATAAATATCCAGTGGCGGACCATTCCATATAACAAAATCGGCATCTTTACCTTCTTCTAATGATCCTACCCATTTATCAATTTTCAATTGTTTTGCCGGATTTAGAGTAACAAATTTTAAAGCATCTTCTTCATCTAATCCACCGTATTTAATTGCCTTAGCTGCTTCGGTATTCATCCGACGAGCCAATTCATCATCATCAGAATTAAATGAAACTAGTACATCGTTTTTAGCCATCAGGGTTCCATTATATGGAATTGCATCAATCACTTCATACTTATATTGCCACCAATCAGAAAATGTGGATGCACCCGCTCCATGTTCAGCAATTCGATCTGCAACTTTATACCCTTCAAGCACATGTTGGAAAGTGGCAATGGTAAATCCAAAATCTTCTGCAATTCTGGTTAGCATTAATATTTCATCCTGACGATAAGAGTGGCAATGAACAAGCCGAGTTCCTTCTAATATTTCTGCCAGAGCTTCTAATTCTAAATCTATTCTTGGCGGGACTTGCTTTCGTTGTGCTTTAGAGTTCCGATTATATGTTTTATGTTGATGTCGATAATCCTGAGCCGCACGAAAAGCATCGCGAATAACTTGTTCTACACCCATTCGCGTTTGTGGGTACCGAGATCCAGGCCAATTGGCTTGTTTTACATTCTCACCTAAAGCAAATTTGATTCCTTGGGGTGCTTTTTTAAATAATAATTCTTCCGGTCCAGCGCCCCAACGTAGTTTAATGACTGCGTTTTGACCTCCTATAGGATTGGCTGATCCGTGGAGAATATTTGCAGTGGTAAGTCCGCCGCCTAATTGTCTATACACATTTATATCATCTGCGAAAAGCACATCTTTAATTCGAACTTCTGCTGTGACAGCTTGAGCCCCTTCATTTATGGATGAAGCGGCAGAGTGGCTATGACAATCTATAAGTCCAGGCGTTACATGTTTACCCGTGGCATCGATAATTAAAGCGCTCCCTTGGGTTACAGTAATATCAGGCGCAATTTCTTTTATTTTACCATCAACAAAAAGTATATCCCAATCTTCTAGAATTCCTTTTGGACCGCAAGTCCAAATTGTGGCATCATTTACTAAAACGGCATTGGGTGAAATCATATCTCCAGTGGTGCCATAAGCTCCCTCAGGATAAAAAAGTTTTGCTTCACTTGCAATATCTTGAACTCTAGGTTTTGGCTCTTTTTTCCCTGTTCGTTTTGCAAGGAAAGGAATTTTTTGTCCAGATCCGTCATGGGCGAAACCTGATATATCATCTGGTGATAATTTACCATTAAATGCTAAAGCTCCATTGAATCCCAGAGATTTACCATCTAAAGTGAATGAAATATTGGATTCATAAATATCTATATTTCGTAGTTTAACTGTCTTCTCATCTAAGGCAATTGTGCCTCCCAGTTTTCCACCGGAAGATGATTTGTTTTTTCCGCCACTCGTTCCTTTCTTTGCTTTAGGTATTGAAAATTCTAAAACATAATCTTTATTATGGATATTAAGTTTCCAAAATCCTTTTGCACTTAATTGAAACCTTGGTGCCAAATAATGTTCTTCACCAGACAGCCAAAGAGATATAATTCGTGATTTTGGATCAAAATAATCACCATCTATCACCACAAGATTGGCTATATATCCAGTTTGAATCCTACCTAAGGTTTTGCTAAGTCCCATAGCTTTAGCTGGAAAAGTTGTAAGAGCTGCTAAAGCAACATCTTGGGGAAGTCCACGGTCTATTATTTTTTGTAAATTATTTCGAAAATCAGTTTTCTTTTTTAGGGAACTGGAAGTAAGGCAAAATTCTAATCCTGCATCATAGAGTTTTTTGAAATTATCAGGTGCCATATCCCAATGTTTCAACTGCTCTGTGGAATATTGGAGCGCAATGTATGGATCAGTCACTTTGGGCTTTGCAGGGAATTCCAAAGGTAAAATGAAGAATGGATTCATTTCGCTTATTTTATCCAAGCGCCGATATTCAAAACCACTTCCATAAATCCAAGGATTCAAATTGAATTCACTCGAAATATTTAATGCACGTAAAATACCATGTTCTTCACGAGTTTTAAAAAGCATAGGGTGACGATTCGCACGAAAATCTTCTAATGCTGCAAGGGATGGATTAAGCGGAATAGGCTCATTTTCTTCGGGATATTTTTCAATAATGGCGGTTGATCGACCGTACCATTCTGCATCGAGCAGTGATTGTCGCATAAAGGCAATCATCCCTAACAAGGAATGAGGGTAGGGTTCACCCCAACCTCCTGTTTTAAATGTCATAACCTGTGCTACATCTTTTGCAACAGAAATAAAATTATCATTAAGAATAACAAGATCAGATTTCCCTTTAAAAATTCCGTTTTCGGGAACAATATGTGCGGCTGTAAATCCGATGGAATAAAGAGCTTTTAAATCTTTTTCTTTAATATTTAAATCATCTTTTGCTCGGTATTCTGTCCGCATCCTTTTGTTCCAATGATCATCAGGACTATTAACCTTTTCATCTTGTTTGACTTCTAACCATCCATCGATGAAACCAGCATAAACATTGGCTCCTTCTAAATCAATCTCGAAAGCATCTCCGGGAATTTGAATATATCGTCCCACTTTTTCAATTTTTCCATTTCGAATAACAATGGTTCCATCTTTGATGAAATCGCCTGGTTCAGTATGAATCATAGCATGGGTCAAAGCCCAAACGCGAGGTTTATTCGAATGAAGATCTTTTACAGGTTCTGTTTGAGAAAATGCAAAAGAGAATGCGATAAGAATGATTAGTAGTTTATTCATTTAAAAATTGGGTCCTTCTAATTGATGCTTCTCAAGAAAATTTGTCACATACTTATAGGCATCATCAATGGAATCTGAAAAATGTAGTAAATCTAAGTCATCCTGTGAAATGGTTCCGACTTTAACAAGATAATCCCAATTAATTACATTTTCCCAAAAATCTTTACCATACAAAACAATGGGTAATCGTTTTTTAATTTTTTGGGTCTGCATTAATGTTAAGCATTCCATAAGTTCATCTAAGGTTCCAAAACCACCAGGCCAGACAACAAGAGCTTTAGCCAAATATAAGAACCAAAATTTACGCATAAAAAAGTAATGGAATTTCATGTCAAGCTCATCAGTAATCCATTCATTACCGGATGATTCAAAAGGTAAGGTTATGGTAAGCCCAACATTGATACCACCAGCATCTGCAGCTCCTCGATTAGACGCTTCCATAATTCCAGGTCCACCACCAGAACATATTATATATCGACGTTTTGTTCCTTTTAATCCTTTGCTCCATTTTGTGAATTTTCCGGCCAAAGTGCGCGCATCTTCATAATACCTACTCATTTCTAGGTCAGTTTCTAGTCGCTTCATTTGCATATTGTCTGCAGTCGAAGATTCAGTTTCCATTGCTGCCCTTGCAGCTTCTTGTGACTTGAGCCTTGCTGAACCAAAAAATACAATGGTATCTGCAATATTATTTTTCTGTAAGCGTTGTAATGGTCCATAATATTCTGATAAAATTCTAAGAGATCGTGCTTGTGAGCTTTTTAAAAATTCAGAGCTATAAAAGAAGAGTTGCTCATCTACGTTGTTTGACATTATTTTTTTCCTGTTAAAATGAACCTGAAAAGTAAACCTTTTTTGCGATGAAGAAAAGATGGGAATATAAATGAATGGTTAATGTTAATTCTTAGGCTTTTTCTTGTTTTTTTTCTTTTATACATCTACAATGACAATAAACTACGAATAAAAGACTTATTAATTGTTTGTTGTTTGAGTGAATTTATTCTTACTATTTTCCACCAATGCACAATCGTATATTTTTAATCAGTTTATTCCTTTGCTCCTGCGGATCTCCACCATCGCCTACACCCATTTCAATGCCGCCAACAAAAAAAACAAATCCTGAGTTAATACAAGAGACACTTTATACTATGGGGTATATGTCAGGATACGATATTTGGGAATTTTTACGAGATAAACCATCAGAGACTGAAGTTATTGACACATTTGGTCTCCCAGACTCAGTTTGGTTAAATGGAGGTGAATCAACGAAATTTCTTTATTATTTTATTTCAAAAATGCAAGATTATAATACGATTGAAATTAGCGCAAAGACGGATAGTGTATCCGGATTTGAATGGGATTAAGGGCTTAAAATAAATTAATTCCACCAAAGTAGAATATTTAAAACAAAAAGAGTTCCAAAACTATGTCAGATAAAAAATTACTAAACTATGCAGATTATTTAAATCTGGAAAACATTTTAAACAGTCAAAAATTAAAAAGTGCTGAGCAAGGAAAACCTGCTCATGAAGAAATGCTTTTTATTGTTATTCACCAAGTCTATGAACTTTGGTTCAAACAAATTCTGCATGAATTGGATTCAATTCTAAATACATTTAATCAAAACTCTATTGAAGAGTCTGACGTAAGTCTTGCTGTTTTAAGATTAGATAGAATAATTGAAATTCAAAAAATTCTGATTGATCAAATTCGCGTGTTAGAAACTATGACTGCTATGGATTTTTTAGAATTTCGTGATTACTTATTTCCATCATCTGGATTTCAAAGCGCACAATTCAGGATTCTTGAAAATAAATTGGGTTTAACGCCAGATCATAGAATCAAATATGGAAATCAGGATTATAAAAACCCATTATTGGAAGCGGGTAGGAAAGTTGTAAAAAAAGCAGAAGATGAAAAATCATTATTTGATTTATTAGAAACATGGTTAGAACGAACACCATTTTTAAAATTTGAAGGATTTGATTTTTGGGATCAATACAGTTCATCAGTACGAGAAATGTTAGAAAAAGAAGTTGAAGCCATTCGTAATAATCCAAATCATTCTACAGAACAAATCGCATATCATTTAAAAGAGCATGAAATGGCAACTGCATCTTTTGAAGCAATGATTGATGTTAATAAACATAATGAATTAATTGAAAAAAATAAAAAAAGATTATCTCATAAGGCAACCCAAGCAGCATTATTGATTTTTCTTTATCGAGATGAACCTATTTTACATTCACCTTATAACTTATTAACTCGACTTATGAATATGGATGAATTATTTACAACTTGGCGTCAACGACATGCTATTATGGTCAGAAGAATGATTGGTGCTAAAATTGGGACTGGTGGTTCATCCGGACATGCATATTTACAAAAAACGGCTGACCGGCATAAAATATTTTCGGAATTAGCAGACCTTTCTACATTTTTCATTCCAAGATCTACTTTACCAAAATTACCCGGAAAAATTAAAAAAAATTTAGGATACCATTTTAAATCATGAATCTTTCTTTGCACAAAAAAAACGCTATCATTTGCGGTTCCACAGACGGAATTGGAAAAGAGACCGCTTTGCTTATGGCAAAACGGGGTGCGTCCATAACATTGATAGCACGAAATCAAAAAAAATTGGACCAAACATTATCAGAACTTTCAACTGCAGATGGGCAAGAGCATTTTTCATTGTGTGCAGATTTTGATAATCCTGAAAAGTTAAAAGAAAAAATTACAGGGCATATGAAACTGATTGTAGGTCAATCAGATATTTTGGTCAATAATTCAGGTGGACCGAAGGGCGGACCGCTTCTTGACGCAGAAGAAGAAGAATTTCGTGTTGCATTTGATCGACTTGTTATTTGTAATCAAATTATGGTAAAAGCTGTTGTTCCGGGTATGAAAAAAATAGGTGAAGGGCGAATTATAAATATTATTTCAACATCGGTTCGACAAGTGATTCCTGGATTAGGCGTATCCAATACGATTCGCGGTGCAGTCGCGCAATGGGCAAAAACCCTAGCATTAGAATTAGGCCAATTTAATATTACTGTCAATAATGTTCTTCCAGGATATACAAATACTGCAAGGCTCCAATTTCTTGCGGAATCTAAAGCGAAATTGATGGGAGTTACACCCGAAGTGATTAATGAAGTTTGGAAAAACAATACATCTTTAAGACGACTTGGCGAACCGGAAGAAACCGCTTCTGCCGTTGCTTTTTTAGCTAGTGATGCAGCCAGCTATATAAATGGTCACGATATCCCCGTAGATGGCGGACGATTTGGTGCTTGATGCAAAAACGAATTGAATATGAGCAAGTAACATTTCTTGATCCTAATTGGATTCGTGAACAAATTTCTCATTTTATGGAAGAAGATGTTCCAGAAGGTGATATTACAACAAATGCAACTGTAACTGAAACTGTATCTGTAGTTGCCAAAATGGTTTCTGCAGATAGTTTTGTATTTTGTGGAGAATATATTATTCCATTATGTTTTCCAAATCCATGTCAAATTGATTTAAAAATTAAAGATGGCGATTGGGTTCAATCTGGAAAAACTATTGCAAATATTATGGGTCCAGCAGGGCTCATACTTACTTATGAGCGCATTGCATTGAATTTAATTCAAAGATTATGTGGTATAAGTACAGAGACTGAAAAATATTGCAATTTAGACTTGCCTGAAAATTTCAAAGTGATGGATACACGAAAAATGACACCAGGGCTCAGAAAATTTGAAAAATATGCAGTGTCTATTGGTGGCGGTTGGAATCATCGACTGAATCTTTCATCTGGGATTTTAATTAAGGATAACCATCTTAAAGCGGCTGGAAGTATAAAAAATGCTGTAAATAAATCCCGGCAGAAAAATAAAAACAATTTTCCCATCGAATTAGAAGTAGATACATTGGAACAACTTCAAGAAGGTTTAGCAATGGGTGTAGATGGTTTTCTATTGGATAATATGAGCCCTGAAATGGTGAAAGAAGCTGTCGGAATTATCAGGAATGTGCCAGGTGGAGAGTCGATATTTGTTGAAGCCAGTGGGAATATTCATTATGATACATTGGAGTCTTATGCCTGGACGGGAATCGATGGCGTTTCTATGAGTGCGATTACGGCGCAAGCAAAAGTAGTTGACATTAAGTTGGAATTTGAATAATGGAAAAACTCACTAATTTTATAAATGGGAAATTTGTTTCACCAAGGTCTAATCAATATTTGGATGTTTACGAGCCGGCAACAGGACAAGTTTATGCACAACTTGCTGATTCAAATTCTGACGATATAAATAATGCCGTTGAATCAGCTCAAAATGCTTTCGAGAATTGGTCCGGATTATCTGTTAAAGAAAGGGCAGTCTATTTAAATAAAATCTCAGATGGACTCAAAGCTCGATTGGATGAATTTTCTGAGTTTGAATCTAGAGATACTGGAAAACCAATTTCCTTGGCAAAGTCCGTCGATATTCCACGAGCGATTTCAAATTTTCAATTTTTCGCAGATTATGGTAGCTCTTTTCAATTTGAATCCAATTTAAATAACGAAACAGCCCAAAATAAAATTATTCGTTCACCCTTGGGAGTAGTTGGATGTATTTCTCCGTGGAATCTTCCATTATATTTATTTACATGGAAGATTGCTCCAGCATTAATTGCTGGGAATACGGTTGTTGCAAAACCATCAGAAATCACACCTTTGACAGCTTGTAGGTTGGGCGAAATTTGTCAAAATGTAGGATTACCAAATGGCGTACTAAACATTGTTCATGGGCAAGGGAATATTTCCGGTGATGCTTTGGTAAGTCATGAAAAGATAAAAGCAATTTCATTTACCGGCGGAACAACCACGGGGAAAGTGATTGCTGAAAAAACCGCATCATCTTTTAAAAAACTGTCTTTAGAAATGGGTGGGAAAAATCCTGCTATTATTTTTGCCGATTGCGATTATAAAAAAATGTTGAATACTTTGGTTAGATCTTCGTTTTCAAATCAAGGTCAAATTTGTTTGTGCAGCTCCAGAATATTAGTTGAAAAATCTATTTATGATAAATTTAAAAGAGATTTTGTTCAACGCGTTTCAGAATTGAAAGTGGGCGATCCATTAAATGAAGGAACTCAATTCGGGGCGTTAACTTCTCAAGGTCATTTTGATAAAGTATTAGATTTTATTGAAATCGCAAAACAAGAAGGTGGAAATGTTCTGACTGGTGGTAATTCTAAAAAAAATAATGGAAGATGTGAAACTGGATGGTTTGTTGAACCAACAATTATTGAAGGATTAAAAAACTCATGCAGAACGAATCAAGAAGAAATATTTGGCCCCGTCGTCACTCTGCAATATTTTGAATCTGAAAAAAAAGCAATCCAACTTGCGAATGAAACAGAATATGGTCTATCGGCCACCATTTGGACTGAAAATAAAGAAAAAGCAACGCGAGTTTCTTCTCAAGTTGATGTGGGTGTAATTTGGGTAAATTGCTGGCTCGTACGAGATTTGCGAACACCTTTTGGTGGGATGAAACAATCGGGTTTGGGTAGAGAAGGCGGAGAAGATGCACTACGATTTTTTACTGAACCAAAAAATATCTGTACAATAAGATGACATCAAAATACAATAAACATATTTTCATTTGCGTGAATGAAAGAGATCAAAATAGTTCGAAAGATGATTGTGCTAGGTGTGGCGGAAAAGATGTTCGCTTAAAATTTGTTCAGCTCATTAATCAGAATGGGTTAAAAGGGAAAGTCCGCGCCAATAAAAGTGGATGTTTGGATGCCTGTGAGTTGGGCACAGCTGTGGTAATTTATCCTGATAATATATGGTACACGAGAGTGACTATAAATGATGTGGATGAAATATTTGAAACATCTATTCTTAATGATAATGTGGTGGAAAGATTATCAGCGAATGAGCATACTTGGAAAGAAATGAAAGAGAATAGGAAAGCAAATAAATGAGTGAAAAAATTCATACAAATAAAGCACCTGAACCTGTCGGAATGTATCCTCATGCAAGGCGAGTTGGGAATCTATTATTTTTATCGGGCGTTGGTCCTAGGAAGCCTGGAACAAAAGTAATTCCTGGAGTCATGATGGATGGTCAGGGGAATGCTGTTGGCCATGATATTGAAACTCAATGTCATTCTGTTTTTGAGAATGTCCGCATCATTTTGGAAGAATCCGGTAGTTGTTGGGATAATCTTGTAGATGTAACCGTTTTCCTCACGAACATGCAGCGGGATTTTGATACTTATAATCGAATTTATGCGGATTATTTTAAGGATAATCAGCCCTGCCGAACAACGGTTGAAATCACATCTTTGCCAACGCCGATTGCTATTGAACTTAAATGTATCGCAACCATTGATTAGGAGAATAATATGCCAATTTTAGCCCCGATTAATTTTAAAAAATGGATAAATGATAACCGTCATCGACTAAAACCTCCTGTTGGGAACCAAGTTGTTTATGATGAAGGCGATTTTATGATCATGGTGGTAGGCGGCCCGAATTCTAGGAAGGATTATCATGTAGATTCAGTGGAAGAATTTTTTTATCAATTGGAAGGTGATATGCTTCTAAAAATTATGGAAAATGGTAAGCGAGTTGACGTTCCAATCAAAGAAGGCGAAATCTTTTTACTCCCGAAAAATGTTCCTCATTCCCCGCAGCGATTTAAAAATTCTGTTGGGCTCGTAGTAGAGTACAAACGGGAAAAAGGTGCTTTAGATGCATTTCAGTGGTATTGTGATTCATGTGACAAGCTAATCCATGAAGTTACTTTAGACCTTGAAAATATAGTTACACAACTTCCACCGTTATTTGAAGCTTACTGGAATAATATAGATGCAAGAACCTGTGAATCCTGCAATGCAATACAACAAAAACCAATATAAATGTATTTAAGTAGTCAAAGTGATTATGTCTAGAATACATTAACTGGTAAATATTAAAAAAATAAATGAAAATAGATATTCATACTCATGTTCTGCCTGAAAATTGGCCAAATTTGAAAGAAAAATATGGTTACGGCGGATGGATACAATTAGAACACCAAAAAACTGGGTGTGCTCACATGATAAAAGATGACAATTTTTTCCGTGAAATAAAATCCAATTGTTGGGATCCTGATAGTAGAATTTCAGAATGTAATCATTCTAATGTAGATGTACAGATTTTATCGACTGTTCCCATTATGTTTAGTTACTGGGCAAAAGCAAAGGATACACTAGACATTTCTAAATTATTAAATGATCATCTAGGTGAAATAATTAGTGAGTATCCTAAACGATTTGGTGGATTAGGAACGCTTCCACTTCAAGATACAGATTTAGCCATTGGTGAATTAGAAAGATGTATCAATGATATTGGATTATCTGGAATTCAAATTGGTTCTAATGTAAATGGAAAAAATTTAAATGATGAATCACTTTTCCCTGTATTTGAAGCCGCTGCAGATTTAGGTGCAGCAGTTTTTATCCATCCATGGGATATCATGGGAAAAAGCGAGATGGAACTCTATTGGCTTCCTTGGCTTGTGGGCATGCCAGCAGAAACGAGTCGTGCAATTTGTTCAATGATTTTTGGTGGTATATTTGAAAGACTCCCAAACCTTCGCGTTGCATTTGCACATGGTGGTGGGAGTTTCCCTGCTACAGCAGGGAGAATACAACATGGTTATGATGTTCGCCCTGATCTTTGTGCTGTGGATAATAATGTCGATCCACTGGATTATCTTGGCAAATTCTGGGTTGATTCGTTAGTCCATGATGCTGATGCATTGGATTTTTTATTAAAGAAAGTGGGCGAAGATAAGATTGCTTTAGGTACTGATTATCCCTTCCCCTTGGGAGAGTTGAATCCTGGAAAACTAATAGAATCATCCAAATATTCTAAAGAAATAAAAGAAAAACTCCTTTTCCAAAATGCATTGAATTGGTTAGGACTTCCCAACGATTATTTTAAATGATTTACCAAAATTCACATTCTTTTGCAAAACAATTGGATCAAAATGATCCTTTAAAATCTTATCGTGATAAATTTTATTACCCTAAAAAAGATAATGGAAATGATACAATTTATCTTTGTGGAAATTCTTTGGGGCTTCAACCAAAATCAGTGAGATTTTTTGTAGATAAAGAATTAAGTATCTGGGAAAAAGAAGGCGTTTTAGGCCAACATGGTCGGTGGGAACAATTTCATGAGCGATTAACAGAAACATCGGCAAGACTTGTAGGAGCAAAACCATCAGAAGTGGTTACGATGAATGCTCTCACAGTAAATATCCATTTATTACTGATATCTTTTTATCGCCCTTCTGGTATACGGAAAAAAATTATAATTGAAAAAGGAGCCTTCCCTTCAGATCAATATGCAGTAGAGTCACAAATTAAGCTACATGGTTTAAATATTAATGAATGTCTAATTGAGCTTGCACCTAGAGAAGGGGAAAAGACGCTTTGTACGGCTGATGTATTACAAACAATTGAAGATACAGGTGATGAGTTAGCAACTATAATTCTTGGCGGAGTAAATTACTATACTGGTCAAGCATTTGATATGAAAGCTATCACCAAAGCAGGTCAATCTGTAGGTGCATTTGTTGGATTTGATCTTGCTCATGCAGCTGGAAATTTGCTTTTAGATTTGCACGATTGGAATGTGGATTTTGCAGCGTGGTGCACTTATAAATATTTATGTGCAGGTCCAGGTGCTCCTTCAGGAATATTTATTCATGAGCGTCATCACGATTGGCAAGATACAAGACTTACCGGGTGGTGGGGGCAAAATAAGGAAACTCGCTTTGATATGGGGTCAAAATTTGATCCGATTCAAACTGCGGAAGGTTGGCAAATTAGTAATGCACCAGTCATGGGGATAGCACCACTTTTGGCATCCATGGAAATATTTAATACTGTTGGAATGAAAGCCATTAGAGAAAAAAGTAATCATCTTACGGGATTTATGGAATATTTAATTTCTGAGAATTTGCCTTCCGTATCTATAATTACACCTAAAGATCGAGGGTGCCAATTATCTTTAACTATCCAATCGGGACGATCAATTTTTGAAAATATTTCTGAAGAAGGTGTCATTTGCGATTGGAGAGAGCCGGACGTAATTCGAGTAGCTCCCCATCCATTATTTAATACATTTTCTGATGTGTATGAATTTGTTAAAATATTAAAAAAGCACAGTAAAACAATATCCAAATGATTCAGAATAAACTAATTTCTGTTTATAATAATTTTTTGTATTTAAGCGATCTGAAATAAATGAATAAAGAAAAAATTACATGTATCGGTGCCGGTCTTGCAGGCCCACTAATGGCTAGCTATTTAGCACAACAGGGCTATACTGTTGATATTTATGAGCAGCGGTCTGATTTGAGAAAAGTAACTCAATCAGCTGGGCGCTCTATTAATCTTGCTCTTTCTGCTCGTGGAATTCATGCATTAAAAGAAGTGGGCATTTATGACCAAATCAAGCCGTTTACCATTCCAATGAAAGGACGGATGATTCATGATAAAAACGGTGAAACTCATCTTCAAGCTTATGGCCAAAATAAAAATGAAATGATTTATTCTGTTTCTCGTGCTCAGTTAAATATGGATTTAATGACCTTAGCTGAAGAAACAGGAAAAGTTGAAATTCATTTCAATCAACAATTAGAAAAAGCTGACTTAATAAATAATAAATTGAATTTTGGGAAGAATCAAGTTTCATTTGAAAAAATCATAGGGTGTGATGGTTCAGCATCTCCTTTACGTAAAGCAATTATAGAAAATTCAAAAGCTGATTATTTAAAGAAACCATTGGGGCATGGCTATAAAGAGTTGGTTATTCCGCCATCAGAATCAGGAGACTATTTATTAGAGCCCAATGTGCTTCATATTTGGCCACGTGGAAAGTTTATGCTGATTGCGCTTCCAAATTTAGATCGAACATTTACGTGTACTTTGTTTCTACCAGTTACGGGGACCACCAGTTTTGAATCCATTAAAAATGAAATTGAAATTATCGAGTTATTTCATAACTATTTTCCAGATGCTTTAGAAATAATGCCAACTTTATGTAATGATTTTCAAAATAATCCTATTGGAATTTTAGCGAGTGTTTATTGCGACCCTTGGCATGTGGAAGATAAAGCGGTCTTAATTGGTGATGCCGCCCATGCAGTTGTTCCATTTTTTGGGCAAGGTATGAATGCGTCCTTTCAAGATTGTTCAGTTTTGAATAGTTTAATTATGAAATATGACGGCGATTGGACTCAAATCTTAAATGAGTATTCTTCAAAACAAATTGAAAATGGGTATGCAATTGCTGATATGGCGATTGAAAATTATTTAGAAATGAGAGATGCAGTTAATGATCCCGTTTATCAAAAAAGAAGAAATCTTGAATTAGAATTAGAACGGAAATTTCCGGACCGATTTATCCCTAGATATTCTATGGTTTCTTTTCATCAAATTCCTTATGCTGAAGTATATAGGCGTGGTGAAATTCAATTAAAGTTAATGAACCAATTTCTTTCAAATGAAATTATTGAACCTGAATTATACCAATTAATTAATTCTCAACTCAACTCAATATTATGAAAAAAAACCGAACTATTTCTTTACTCGTAATTTTAATTCTGTTTTCATCGTGTAAAAAAAACGCATCACAGGTTCATTCAGATGCTTTTGTCGTTGATACACATAACGATGTTTTACTCAGGTCTTTAATAGGCCGTGATATTTTAACAGACCTTCCAGAAAGCCATTCTGATTTGCCAAAATTCAAAGAAGGCGGGGTAGATTGCCAGGTGTTTTCAATTTGGGTTTCACCCTATGAATATGGAGAAGGAGAATACTTCAAGCGTGCTAATGAAATGATAACTCGATTGGAAAATCTTTGTTCAATCGTTCCGGAAGAGTGGGCGATCCCTTTTAATTATCAAGATTTAATTTATAATGATCAAAGAGGAATTCTATCTTGTATGATTGGGGTTGAAGGTGGACATGCGATTGAAAATGACTTGAAAAAGTTAGATGCTTTATACAATCGAGGAATGCGATATTTAGGTATTACTTGGAATAATTCAACTGATTGGGCAACATCAGCAAAAGATGAGACACAAAAAGGAGATTCATTAGCCTTTATCGGATTAACAGACTTTGGCCGAAAAGTTGTAAATAGATGCAATAAATTGGGAATAATGATAGATGTTTCTCATTCAGGTGAACAAACATTTTATGATATTATAGAAACGACATCAAAACCTATTATAGCTTCTCATTCTTCAGTTTATTCTATTTGTCCACATTTTCGAAATTTAAAAGATAATCAACTGTTTGCATTAAAAAAGAATGGTGGAGTTGCTTTTGTAAACTTTTACCCAGGATACATTGACTCAACATATTCAGGCAAAGCTGAAAGTGAAAAAGTTCCTTTTAAATCTCAATTGGATTCATTGGCAAAACTATATGATACGGATGGTGACATGTATTGGTATAAAGAAAATGAAATACTTAATTCTGCTTTATCTAAAATAGTTCCAGATGTGGACCAAGTTATTGATCATATCGATTATATTGCTAAATTGATTGGAGTAGATCACGTGGGAATTGGTGCAGATTGGGATGGTGTGGAAATTTTGCCAAGTGGAATTGAAACTATTACAAAAATGCCAATTATAACAGAAAAGTTATTAGACCGGGGTTATTCAGAACGTGATGTGAAAAAGATATTGGGTGGAAACTTTAAACGCGTATATCGAGAAGTAACAGGGTAAAATAGCGATTTTACACATATCTAATGTATAAAAAAAAAGTCAGAATAGATACAGTTCCAATTTGGCTAAAGACCTTTTACTATCCTATTTCATTCTTAATTGCGGGTGCTTTTTATCTATTTTGGAAACTTATCATTAAATCCTGTAAAATTGAAATCAAGGGTGCAAATATATTGAAAAAATACCCAAGCCATATTATTGCAGTTTGGCATAGAATGGGTACATATTATTGGATGACACGATTGAATGGAAAAGGGTATATAGAATTAGCACACCCTATTTGGTATATGATATTTCCAGTTTTGGTCATGAGATGGTCAGGAGCAAAAGTTATTTTAGGGTCAACAGGACATAATGGTAGAGTTGGAGCAAATAAAATTGTTCAGAAATTAAATAAAGGATTTTCAACAGTAATCACTGTAGATGGACCGCGAGGCCCTATTTTTGAAGTAAAAAAGGGAGCGCTTCACATGAGTCTTCAATCTCAAAAACCAATTATTCCTTTGGTAATAACGGGGAGTAACTCTTATATCTTTTCTAGTAGTTGGGATAAAAAAAGAATTCCAATGCCTTTCTCTACAATTACATTGAATTATAAAAAACCAATTTATGTTACAGATGATAATTTTTCAGAATCTATCATAACATTAAAAAAGGAACTTGGGTAATAAAACAATCAATACCCCCGATCTTAGGCTCAAAGAAATAACTGTAAATTTTTCTATCTCACACTTTTTTAATTCTTTCTTTTTTATAAATTCTCTGCGTTAAAATGCCCAATAATTTTAAATTAGCACCTTCTATTCTATCTGCAGATTTTTCAAATTTGCAATCTGCACTAACTATTTGTGAAAAAGGTGGTGCAGATTGGATTCATGTGGATGTGATGGATAACCAATTTGTTCCTAATTTGACAATCGGCCCGCCGGTAATCAAATCTCTTCGACCTAAAACAAATAAATTCATTGATGTTCATATGATGGTCATAGAACCAGAAAAATTAGTTGAGCCATTTGCGAGAGCTGGTGCTGATTTAATTACGTTCCATATTGAAGCAACAAACAAACCAAAAGAAATAATAGATTTGATAAAATCAACTGGAAAACAAGTAGGAATATCAATCAAACCTTCAACACCATTGTCTGAGTTAGAATTATTTTATGATCAGATTGATTTAGTATTAGTTATGAGTGTAGAACCAGGATTTGGCGGACAGGGATATATCCCCGAAACCACGGAACGAATCCGTAGCATTAAACAAAGATTAACTGAAGAGTGTTTACAAGATCAAGTTCTCATAGAAGTGGATGGAGGAATTAAATTACATAATGCAAAAATAGTTTTAGATGCAGGCGCAGATATTTTAGTAGCAGGATCAGAAGTCTTTAATGCGAAAGACCCAATTCAAATAATTAAGAAATTTTACAAACTGGCAGAATAATAAATGAGCAAATATAAAGATTTAGAGAATTTTTCAATATGGAGTTCTGAAGAAAAGGACCAATTTTCCGTATCAGTCATTAAGGGATTGATTATGGATACAGTCAGACATGCAAATTCAGGACATACCGGTGGCTCAATGTCATCATCTGATTTTGTATATATCTTATATAAGGAATATCTTCAATTCGATCCAAAGGACCCGAGTTGGTTCAATCGAGATCGGTTCATTTTATCTGCCGGTCACGAATCAACTCTTCAATATGCAATTCTCCATTTAATTGGCTGGCTTAAATTAAATGATTTAAAGCAATTTCGTCAGCTCCATAGTAAAACACCCGGTCACCCAGAAGTTGATATTCAAGGTGTAGAGTGTACAACTGGTCCTTTAGGTCAAGGATTCGGTATGAGTACCGGTATGGCATTCGCTGAAACATTTTTGCGACATGTTTTAAAAGAAAAATTAAATGAAGCAAAAGGATTGGTTGATCATTATACTTATGCTCTTGTGGGTGACGGCGATATGCAAGAGCCTATTACATTAGGTGCTGCATCTTTAGCTGGACATTTGGGTCTTTCTCATCTTATTGTTTATTACGATTCAAATGAAATACAAATTTCAGGAGGTGTTTCCCGTTCTGATTCAACTAATTATGCAACTGTATTTGAGGGGTTTGGATGGCATGTTCAAGAAATAGATGGACATAATCATGAAGCAATTCGGACTGCTATTGAAAAAGCTCAGGTTATGGATAAACCCAGTATTATTATTGGAAAAACTATCATGGCTAGGGGAAGTGCGGGGATGGAAGGTGACCATAACACACATGGGTCTCCATTGCCACAAGATGAAATTGATGCAACCAAAGATAAATTAGGATTAGCACCGATAGTATTTAATGTGCCAAATGAAGTGATAAATCATTTTCAATCTCGATTTGAATCCATGGAAACAGTAGTAGGAGATTGGAAAAAACAATTATCAGTTTGTAGAAAAAATCAAGATTTTGACGCTTTTTGGTCTTTGGCTGTAGAAGATAAACTTTCGGAAATTACCTATCCTAAGTTTGAAGAAGGCACATCTCTTGCAACAAGAAAAGCATTTGGTACAACTCTGGATCATTATGCGGAATTATTACCAAATCTTGTTGGTGGCTCGGCAGATTTGGAGCCATCCAATTATACTGGGAATTTTGCGAAAAATTATTCAGATTTTCAAAAAGATAATAAAACTGGACGGAATATCGCATTTGGTGTTCGAGAATTCCCAATGGCTGTTATGCTGAATGGTATATCATTACATGGCGGTATTATACCCTTTGGAGGCACTTTTCTAGTTTTTGCAGATTATGGACGACCGGCACTTCGACTTGCAGCTATTCAAAATATTAGAGTAATTCATGAATTCACGCATGATTCTTTTTGGGTGGGGGAAGATGGACCAACCCATCAACCTATTGAGCATGCTATGAGTTTACGTGCCATTCCTAATTTTAATGTGTTTCGTCCCGCAGATGCAAAAGAAACGGCGATATGTTTTAAACTAGCAATAGAAAATCGAAATATACCATCTGCACTTTTATTAACTCGCCAAGGATTGCCAGTTTCAGAGATAGATTATCAAATAATAGAAGCCGGGGTAAGAAATGGAGCTTACATTAGTCAGAATTGTGATGGTTTACCGGAAATTGTTTTTATTGCAACTGGATCTGAAGTTGCCTTAGCCATGGACACTGCAAAAAGGATGGTTGATAAAAAATGTCGAATTATCAGTATGCCTTGTATGGAAATATTTGAGAGTCAAACAGATGAATATAAAAACGAATTAATTCCCAATCGGGGTTGTTTAAAAGTAACGCTAGAAGCTGGCATTACTCAAGGGTGGGCAAAGTATGCTGGTCCGAGCGGACTCTCAATAGGTATTGATCGTTTTGGTGCATCTGCACCAGGGAAAGAATTGGCACATGAATTTGGATTCACTGCCGATCAAGTTGAACATAAAATCCGAAAACATTTAGAAAGTCTTTTGTAGCAACAATATTTATAAAAAGTCCAAAATAGTTTTGTGATTTTTTTTCGTTTTAAGGCATAAAAATAATATGAAAATACATATAGCTACAGACCATGCTGGTCTAGAATTAAAAAATATAATTAGAGATTATTTAATCGATAAAGGGCATAATGTCACTGATCATGGTGCCTATGAACATGACGCATTAGATGATTATCCCGATTTTATTTTTCCTTGTGCAAAAGCTGTGGCAGCTGATTCTGAAAGTTGGGGAATTATTTTAGGTGGTTCTGGACAAGGAGAGGCCATGGCAGCTAATCGAATCAAAGGTGTTCGTGCAGCTGTTTATTATAATGGCCCCGCAGAAATAGTGAAATTATCTAGAGAACATAATAATGCCAATATTCTGTCTTTGGGTGCGCGATTTATGACAGAGTCAGAAATTTATGAAGTAATTGAAATGTGGTTAGCTGAACCTTTTGCAGGTGGAAGACATCAACGGCGAATTGAAAAGTTAGATGATATATAAAATAATAAATAAAATGTAGTTAATAAAAAAGCCCACTGATTAATCAGCGGGCTTTTTAGATATAATTAAATATCGGTGTGAGAGTATTAATCTCTCACTTGAGTCAGAAAGACTACTTTGGAGTTACGTTAAGGGCAATTGGGCCTTTTTCGCCAGTGCCATCTTCATATTCTACAGTTTGTCCGTCTTTCAAGGTTTTGAATCCTTCCATGATAATATTGCTCATGTGAACGAAAAGATCTTTTTCACCATCTTCTGGGGAAATAAATCCAAATCCTTTTGCATCGTTGAACCATTTAACGGTTCCTGTTTTTACTTCACTCATAATTTTACCTTTTGTTAATTGAGTTTTTATGTTTACTTAATCCCCTGACCCTCTGTTGAAAAGACTACACCACGACAAAAAGAAGGGTGCTCAAGAGGGTACTACAAAAATACTACACTCAATAAATCAAATTCCTTCAGAAAAAGGGGCATGAAATATAATCAAAAGAAAGTTTAATAATGCAAATTATTTTTTAATAAATATTTTTATAAAAAACAGCTCAATTTAGTTAAATAATTAAGGTCTTATCTAAAATATCTGTGATAGAAAAACTGTTTTCATCTTCCATCTTAAATGTGTTATGAACATAATTGCCAGTTTTATCAACATGGTATTTATTCGAAAATTCTTTTTTTCTTTTGGAAATTTCATTTAGCGCATTGATTAATGATTCAACATTATTCATTTTATTATATAGACCAAAAGATGCACGAACCATCCCTGCCAATAATTTATAATTGGATTCAATCTCTTCATCCGTAAGATCAGAAACTGCTTCAAGCATATCATCTAGAATTAATTCTTTCACATAGGGATGGGCACAAAAGCATTCATTCCGAACCGCAATATTAAAATAATCATTTAAAATTGCAGCAGTGAGTCCATGATGCATATCTTTTATATTAAAGGAAATTGATCCTGCTCGAGTACATTTACATACATCTGTTTCTCCGTAAATAATGACATCAGGGTTTTCTAACATTCGTAGCATTGCAGTATTGACTAATTCTTCTTCTTCTTTATAAATCACATCCATTCCAATACGATCCATAATTTCAATGGCAGTGGCTAAAGCGATTGCACCTGGGATATTTGGCGTACCAGCTTCTTCTCGATCGGGGAAATAATTCTTTATTTCATAATGGTCAATGAATACATTTTCAACCATTCCACCGCCCACTTCTTCTGGTTCAATGGCGAGTAATATATCTTTACGACAAACAACAACGCCTGGAGCTCCAGGCACATACGTTTTATGCCCAGAAAATACAAACGCATCAATATTTCGATCTGAATTACTATGTCCAGACATTTTTACTGGCATATGCGCAGCAGTTTGAGCGCCATCAATTAATATGTTTGTATCATATTTATGTGCTAATTCGGCAATGTCATGAATAGGGTTTATAATTCCAGTTACATTACTAATTCCAGTAATAGCAACATAGTTAACTCGTCCATGATATTTTTTTAAATTTAATTCTAAATCAGTTAAACTCAGACATCCCGGTTGACCAGATTCATGGTTGTCCAATTTAACATGAATGACTTTCCCCGAATGCTTTCTATGTGGGAGGTCGTTGGAATGGTGCTCCATAACTGATACAAGAACTACATCTTTATCTGGTTGGTAATCGCGAAAAACACGAGCAAGACGATTTATTCCTGCTGTTGTTCCACTCCCAGTAAAAAAACAGGTATAAATTTCGGGGTCGGCACCAAGAAAAGACAAAACTCTATCATGTGCCCATTGATATTGTGTCGTTGATATTTTGGCTGAAAAATGTAGAAGGCTATGAGAATTAGCATAATGATCTAAGAACTTTTCGACTAAATCATAAGCTTTCCCCATCATGAGGGTTGAAGCTGTGGAATCTAAATAAACTCTAGGAGTTTTTGAACCGTCGGCTAATGTGTAAACAGTATCAAGTCCGATGAAATCATTTTGAATTTTAGAGAGTAAAGATGGTTGTGTTTTTATTGTTTTCATATTTTTATAAAATTGTTACTAAAAAGTTGAATCGAATTTAATATAATAATGAGATAATTTTATTAAAGTCATTTTGGGTATTCATATTTAAAAAGCGTTGGTCATTGCCAAATGGTACATAAGAAGTATCTATTTTTTCAAGTAGCTTGAATAGACTGTAATTTTCTTTTTGAATTTCAGATTCAAGGATTTGCAAAATTCGTTTATGATAAAAACCACACATTACTTGAACTTTTTCATTGGCAATTGGAACAATAACATCACATTTATTATTTTTAGAATCCCATAATTTTTGAATTACACCCGATTCAATTAAGGGTAAATCACAAGATA
>JABIHN010000082.1 GCA_018649625.1 Fidelibacterota bacterium
TAAAGGAAGTATCAGTTAAAAAACCACAGCTTCCCGACGAGAAATGGGAGATAAAAATAAGCCCCTGGAGTTATGATCCAAGGGCCTACTTTCTCGATGTGTTAACCGGTTCGTGTTACCGACCCAGTTTGCTCCGGAGGAGGCCCTCCTACGCTAAAGCTACGGCGGGCAGGGACTCCCCGATTCGCTCCGCTTTCGGGATAAACTTCTCGTCACACAACCATTTAAAATAAAAAATGCCCCATCACCAAAAGGTGAAAGGGCATTTTTGCTCCCCTTGCGTTACGCAGTCAATTACAAAAAACAAAGAATTTGTAGACAAAATGGATTATTTTCTTTCCAAACTGGTAACGTGTTACCCAGTTGATGAAAATTATAACTTATTTCGTGTTAACCAGCCGGTTTATAGAATAAGTGATTTAACAATAAATTGACTCTCTCTTTGTTAAGCAAAGCCCGATTCTTCTTTTGGTTTGGAAAATGTGATTTTGGTTAACAGTGATTAATAATTTGAAACAATTCGATAATCAAGAATGTCAGGACTTTTCATCAATAACTCCAATAGCACTTTTGTTGCGCCAGTGGGAATTCGTTTTCCTTGTTCCCATTGTTTAACAGATGATGAACTTACATTCAATAATTTTGCGAACACGTTTTGACTTAAGTGTGTGGACTCTCTAATGTGTTTTATCTCTTTTGCACTTAATTCTACCTTCGGAATTTCAATACCGAGAAGTTTCAGTTCTTTAGCTGTAAAAGAAGTTTTCTCACCACTATTGATTAAATCCTGGACTGTGCTTCCAATTGCATTTTTTATCGATTCTCTCATTTATTTTTCCTCTATTTCTTTAAAGTTGCCTAATGAAATGAGCCTTTCATACTCACTATTTTCTATTGCCAATAAATCTTTTGCTAACTTTTTAAAATATTTCAATTCATTTTTATCCAGGTTATCTTTTTTATTTTTAGAAAAGCCATAAACAAATATTGCCTTTTCACTTTCTTTGTAAACAAGAAATGTTCTTATTCCACCTCGTTTACCTTTCCCAATTTTGGGTGTGCGAACTTTAAAAAGACCACTACCTAAATTATTTGTGCCTAACTGATTTGATACATTTTCAATGGTTTCCAATAACAATCGATCAGTAACAGTTTGTTTCTTTGCCCATTTATCAAACCATTTAGTTTTCAGTTTTAACACAATGTAATATACCACATTGTGTTATATCTATCCAAGAAGTAATTATATGAGTTTACGTTGAATATAAAACCCAATTAATGCCAACTCACGAAACTTATTGGCTAATATTAGCTTTTGAAACAATCCTTATTATCATCCATATAATCAGATTCATTCATCAGGAGCATATGTGTATTTCTCAATTATTTCTTCCATCTTTAAATCCAGAGCATCTCTTCAACTAGAGAATATTATGCTGCGGAAACAAATCGATATTTTAATGCGGAGGCAAAAACGGCTTTTGGTTCTTAATCGAGATAGACTCTTCTTTGTTCTATTATCAAAACTCTTAACTGGGTGGAAAAAAGCATTCCTAATCTTTCAACCAGACACATTAATTCGTTGGCATAAACAGGGATTTAAACTCTTTTGGAGATTAAAGTCCAAACATAAAGGTGGACGAAATCGAATTAATTCTGAACTCAAAGCATTGATTCTTCGAATGGCCCATGAAAATCCACTATGGGGAGCCCCCAGAATCCATGGAGAATTATTAAAACTTGGATTTGATATTTCCCAAGCAACTATTTCATCGTATATGCCGAAGAAAGAATGCCGGCCTGGACAAAACTGGCTTACCTTTCTCCATAATCATTTAAAAGAAACGGTGTCAGTGGATTTCTTTGATGTGCATACGCTTACCTACTCCCTATTATATGTATTTGTGATTCTCTCTTATGATAGAAGAAAGATAATCCATTTCAATATTACGAAACAGCCCAAAGATTCTTGGGCAGCCCAGCAACTTATCGAAGCATTCGCATGGAAATCACCTCCCCGATTTTTAATAAGAGATCGTGATAGCAAGTTTGGACAAAAATTTAAAGCAAGACTTCGCCATTTAGAAATTCATGATATTCAAACTGCATATAGATCCCCTTGGCAAAATGGATATGTGGAACGGGTTATTGGATCTATTAAACGAGAATGTTTAAATCATGTGATCATCATGAATGAAACACATCTCAACAACATTATGAAATCGTATATCGATTACTATCATAATAGTCGAACACATCTAGGGTTAAATAAAGATTCCCCCATTCATCGAAAAGTGTGCCCCGATGAAGATGGTGTGATTCAATCTATTCCCCAAGTGGGTGGACTTCACCACCGCTACGAACGCTTTTCTGCTTAAATTATTTCTTTCATTTATTTTATGCGAAATTTTGCTTTGGGATACGTGCGTCTAATTTAAATTATTTTAGAAAAAATGTTATCAAATTGTATAAACTTGACAACAACCATTATTAATCAAAGTCCGCCAAATCAAATAATTCGTGCAAGGTATTATCCTATTACACTAAATTGTGCCATGGATTTAGTTTTTGGAAGGGACA
>JABIHN010000083.1 GCA_018649625.1 Fidelibacterota bacterium
ATGCTTTTAGTAAAATAATGTATATCTTGAGGGCGGAATTATATTCCGCCCTCAACCCTAAAATTTATGCGACTTATTTATTTTAAACTTTTCTTTGTACTTATTCTTAGTATTTCTTGTAATCGTTGGAATTATGAAGATTTATCTAAGCCGATTGATGCTGTTTCACCCGAAACGTATCTTTCATTGGTTGCTGTTGATACAATATATGCTTCACAAGATTCAATAGGAAATGCAATTTATGCGATTGGTGATTCACCTGATTCTGGATTTGTGTGGGATACGTTAGACCAAGCTTTTAACACAATAACCACTAGCAGGCAGGAACTCCATTGGTGGGGTGAAGATCCTGATGGAAGTGTTGTGGGATATTTTTATAAATGGAGTTCAGATACGTCTTGGACATATACAACTTTTGAAAGCGGAATATTTTATGTTCCGATTAGAACCGATTTGGATATTTTTTCTTTTGAAATAAAAGCGGTTGATAATGATGGAAACGAAGATAAGAATCCAGCCAAGCTTGTTGTTCCTATTAAAAATTCTCCTCCAGAAATTTCATTTAGACATTTATCAAATCCTCTTTCAGCTGATATAGGTGGTGATACAAGTTTTACATTTCCTACACGAACCTTTATTTGGGATCTATATGATCAAGATGGTAATGAAACCATTACAGATGTTTTTTATTCATTGAATGATACATGTGATACATGCTGGAGTAGGTTGAGTGGCGATATCTCTAGTATTACGCTGGCTAATCTTGACCCTGGATATAAAATAATTTATTTGAAATGTATGGATATTGCGGGTGCTGAGAGTGAATGGCTTCAGTTCCCAGATTCGAGTCGTCCAGCGGAAGCTAAAGTTTGGAAAGTAAATCCTGTCATTGGAAATGTATTAATTGTGGACGATTATCCATTAGATAATTCAAATAATGCACTGAGCTGGTACAAAACTCTCATGGATACAATTGTTGGTAATGATGAATATTCATATTGGGAAATCGGAGATGAGTTACCTTATTCATCTACGGATATCACTGCAAACTTGAACTATTTTAAACATGTTATTTGGTTTGCAGCCTATAATAATTCTGCATCAGCAAATGATACTTATAATGCCGCCGAAGCAAGTTTAGTGAATTTTATTATGGGCGGTGGAAATTTATTTATTAATCCTATCGATTTTGAAGACACTACTTTTACATGGTTTCCATTGGATTCAATTAAAACATTGAATTCAAGTGGAAGATTAAGGCCCGGACGTGTATTGGAAAGTTCGATTGATTCAACACTTGATTTAGCAGTCTCTCATTTAATCGCGGTACGGGTAAAAGGGTTTTGGCCCGATGAATCTGAATTTGAATCTGTAACAGAATTATATCATATGGCAGATCCCCAAAATAATGATGGGTGGACTGGAAATCCAACGGTATGTAGCATGGGGCAATATAGAATTTCGCCGACGAATTTATCAGGTAAAGTAGTTATCTTGACTTTACCTCTCCATGATGGATATCAGCCCAAATTACAGGGTAGCGGGTCAGCCATTAAATTTTTCCAATATTTATTTGATGAGGAATTTACAGAATGAGACTAGTGTTTTTCATTCTGTTGTCTGGCTTTCTTCTTTCACAAGATTTTGGCATTATTAATGGAAAAATTTTAGATGCACAATCTGGTGTAGGTTTGCCTGGAGTGAATGTGATGGTGAAGGGTACTTATTACGGTGCAGCAACTGATATAGAAGGTGAGTTTCGTATTTTGAAAATATTGCCAGGAAGCTATGATATTCAAGTATCTATGATGGGATATAAGGTCATTTTGAATACGGGTATTGAAGTGACTTCTGGAGAATCTACTACTCTACGATTTGAACTTGAAGAAACAGTTCTAAGTTTCGGCGAAGATGTGATTGTTATGGGGAAAAAGCCATTATTTGATGTAGATGAAACGTCATCTATGTCTCGTGTTCGAAAAGAAGATATTGAAAATAAAGTTGTATCAAGTGTTGAAGATATTTTAGCCGAGCAAATTGGAGTTACTACTCAAGATAATGAGATTCATATTCGAGGAGGCCGAATTGATGAAAGCATGTTCGTAGTTGATGGTTTTTCTGTGAAAGATCCTTTATCTGGATATTCTGGAAACTTATTTGTAAATGCTGATGCCATAGAAGAGCTGGAAATAGTTACCGGTGGATATAATGCAGAATATGGTCAAGCAATGTCTGG
>JABIHN010000084.1 GCA_018649625.1 Fidelibacterota bacterium
AAGAGATTCAACGAGCAAAACGTTTCCAACACAATATGGCTGTTCTCATGTTTGACCTAGATAAATTCAAGCGAATTAACGACTCCCTAGGGCATCCTTATGGTGATTATGTCATTCAAACCGTAGCGAAGATTATGGTTAAAAATGTTCGTACAATTGATGTTGTAGCACGATATGGCGGCGAAGAGTTTGCAATTATTCTCATCAATACTACCGCAGAAATGGGCTTAGTTGTTGCACAACGAATTGTAGATAATATTGCTGATTATCCATTTTCTATGAATGGCGAAACTGTTCAAATGACCATTTCGGGTGGAATGTCTGAATACCCAACTCATTCAGAAGATAGTAAAAATCTCATCGATTTAGCTGATAAAGCCATGTACGCTTCAAAACAAAATGGTGGAAATGGTATTATTATCTACAATAACGAAAATCATGTAGTTGAAGAAAAACATGAAAATTAAAATTCCAATTATTTTATTGTATATCTCTGTTCTATTTGCCAGTTCAGAGCAAGATAAAGAAATTGCACTCCATCACTTTATGCAGGGCGAGTTTTTAATGAATCAAGGCAATTATGCATTAGCAGTCCTTGAATTTCAGGATGCAATATCTTTAGATCCCAATGCTGCAACCATTCATGTATCTATTGCAGATGCATATCGAAGACTTGGAAAAGGGAAACGAACTGAGAATCATTTAAAGATTGCACTAGACCTCGACCCAGATGAAACGGAAGCTCGAGAAATGCTTGGTCAACTTTATATCAGTCAAAATAAAATTATTGATGCAAAAATAATATTTGAAGCTTTAATAAAACTCGATCCTAATAATCTTGATTATTTATTTACTTTAGCAGATTTAGCAAGGGTTCAAAAGGATTGGGATAGCTCAATTGAATATTACCTTGAAGGGTATCGGGCTAACTCATTGGCAATCAATGGACTTGAACAGGCACTACAAATTTCTCTCACTACCAATAATTTTGAAAAAGCAGAAGAAATTTGTGAGTTATTTTTAGAAGATGATCCCCAAAATATTAAAATCATTGAAACTCTTCGTGATTTAACAATCTTTAGTAAAAAGTATGATATTGCCTTAGATATGGTAAATCGGATTGAAAAAATTCAAGGAACTTCTGCAGAATTATCCATACAAAAGAGCGCGCTTCATGAAGAGTTAAACCAAAATAACGAAGCTTTAACAGTGATGTATACAGCATTAGAAAATGATAGTATCAACATAATGGTTCTTCACAGATTGGTATCTTTATTACTGGATCAAGAAAAGAATGAAAAAGCAACTTTAATAAATCAAAAGATTATTAAACATTTCCCTGATGATTCTCGTGGTTATATCAACGATGCAGTGATTGCAATGAGTAATCAAAAACCTGAAGAAGCAATATTGGCATTAAGCGCTCATGTGGGGAAATTTCCGCAAGATTTTACAGTTCAATACCTTTTAGGAACCGCTTATTATCAATTTAAAGATTATGGAAATGCTGAAATATATTTGTCTCAAGCCCTCACCATTTTCCCTGACTCTCGAAATACAAAACATAATTTAGCTATGATTTATGATACAACTAAAGAATGGGTGAAATCAGATAAACTTTATATGGATTTAATTGCTACTGATAGCACAGATGCACAAGCATTTAATAATTATGCTTATAGCCTTATCGAACGTGGCGAAGATGTAGAGTTTTCTTTAGAGCTTGCAAAGCAAGCTATTCGATTGGTACCCGATTCCGCACCCTACTTAGATACAATTGGTTGGATTTATTTTAAAATGGATCAAATTGATGAAGCAATAAAATATATTCAAAACTCCCTAAATATTGACAGTGAAAATAGTACAATTCAGGATCATTTAGATTATATTCTCAAAATAAAAGCAGAGTTGGATACTCACAAAGATCCGCAAGTAGAAAAACGGGATTGAATGAATCGACATTCTTTTCTTTTTTTGGTATTCATTTTTGGATGTGCTGGTCCAACAAATAATATTCCGACAATTGTCAAAACTAATTCAAACGCTGAATCTCATGTAAACTATATTTCATGTACAGGAAAAGGTCGAATTGATTCCCAAGGTCCTATTCAAGGGAAATTATCCTTTAGCTTTATTTCTCAACACGATAGTTCCTTTTTTCAATTCAAAGATCCTATGGGGAGAAAAGTCTTATTAATGTGGCTATCACCACAAAATGTTTCTGCTAGAAATTTGATTGAAAATAAACAATATACGTATAATCAGATTTTAGATTTTTTTCCATTTTTACAAATTGTTGAACCCATGGATATCACTAAATTTTTATGGGGAATCCAACCAGATTATGATACAAAGTATAAAGAAGCAAATATGGATGTAGCTCAAAATATTCAATTGAAATTTGAGCGTGAAGAACGGGACCTTGAACCAAATTTGCTTGTCAGTGCAACTTTTGTTGATAATAGTATCTCTCAATCAGTTTTTATTGAGATAAAAAATCGAGCGTATTCAAATTCGCTAGTTAATTTGAAAAGAGTATGGAAATTATTAACCCTTTAAAATGGATTCAACTATGAATGTTTCAGTTGTAATACCGGCTTTCAATGAAATAGAATCATTACCAAATCTTGTAAGAGAATTAGAGAAAGGACTCTCTTCTTATTCCACATGGGAAGTTATTTTTGTGGATGATGGGTCATCTGATGGATCAACTGAATGGATGACTGATTATTGCCGAAATAACCAAAATTTTAAATTAGTTCAATTCTATCGTAATTATGGTAAAGCTGCTGCCTTATCTGAAGGATTCAAAGTAGCATCAGGTGAATATATCATTACAATGGATGCAGATTTGCAAGATGATCCAGCCGAGATTGTTAATCTAATTTCGAAATTAGAAGAAGGTTGGGATTTAGTTTCAGGATGGAAAAAAACGAGACATGACCCATTAAATAAAACATTGCCATCTAAAATATTTAATTTTGTAACCCGTCTCATGACTGGTGTGAAGATTCATGATTTCAATTGTGGATTAAAAGGATATAAACAAGCCGTAGTCAAATCTATTGATATTTATGGCGGTCGTCATCGATATATCCCAGCCTTAGCAGGGCAACGAAAATTTAAAGTGACTGAAATTGTAGTTAACCATCGAGCTCGCCAATTTGGTGAAACTAAATATGGTGGTTCCAGAATGTTTCATGGCTTTTTTGATTTAATTACAATATTATTTTTGAATCGATATACACAACAACCTCTCCATTTGTTTGGAACCATTGGAATCGGTTTTTTGAATTTTGGTTTTTTTGTTGAATGTGGTGTTCTATATTATAAATATGCGTTGAATGAACCTTTTTCCAAACATATGGCACTGCTCATGTTTGGTATTATGCTTATAGTCGTTGGCATCAATTTTTTCTCTATTGGGCTTTTAGGAGAGTTGATGGCGCGATTCACTCAAGGTCAAGAAAACCGAGTTCGCCATTTCATTTCATAAAAGTAAATTATAATCATGACTGGATATTCACCGATTATCAGCATTGTTACCCCATCCTACAACCGTGCTGATGAATTAATTCACCTTTATCGCTCACTTCAAAATCAATCATTTGATTTATCCTTGATAGAATTTATTATTTCTGATGATGGGTCCACCGATTCTACAGCGAAGATTGTTAAAACTTGGCAATCAGAATCTGCTTTCCCTATTAAATTTATTACTCAAGAAAATCAAGGACCTGGCGCCGCACGAAATCACGGCTTGGAAAATAGCATAGGTGATTTAATTTTATTTATTGATTCTGATTGTGAAGCGCATCCTGAATGGATAAAAATCATTTATGATGAATACAAAAAAGATTCGTTTGATGCTTGTGGTGGACCTGATGCTGCAAAGGATGATTTCACCACACTTCAAAAAGCGATTGACTTTGCCATGACATCTTTTTTTACAACTGGTGGAATGCGCGGGCATAGTGAAAAAATGATGGCTAAATTTTTCCCAAGAACACATAATATGGGAATTAAAAGATCTGTATATGAACAGGTAGGTGGTTTCGGAAGTTTACGTCACGGACAAGATATTGAATTTAGTAACCGAATTCGAAAATCGGGTGCTCGAATTAGATTCATGCTAGACGCGGTAGTTTACCATAGAAGGCGAACTTCATTAAAACAGTTTTTCAAACAAGTGTTTAATTGGGGTGTTGCAAGAGTTAATCTCGGAAAAATTGATTCATCCATGTTAGAGCCAATACATACTCTACCATCTTTAGCGGTTCTAATAAGTATGAGTATCATAGGGGTTTCGCTGTATGCAAACGTACCAACCCAAGCTTTAATATTATTTTTCTTTGTTCCTTTGGGACTGCTTTCATTATTCGGTGCTTATAAGAAAAATGATTTAAAAATATTTCCTTATTTATTCATCGTAATTCCAGCACAAATCATCGGATATGGAATTGGATTTATTTTCAATTTTATTAAACGATATATTTTTCATCAAAAAACATGGACTGGATTTAGAAAAAAATATTATGATTAAACCGAATTCGTTGAACGATTCTGTTTTTTTTGCTTGGACACGGGTATCTCGTAGATCAGAACAAATGGCGAAATATTTCGGTTTATCTTATATTCGATATAACAGATTTGGACAATCCCCAATACCCTTACTTGGGTCTTTGATTCTTAATTTTATAAAAACTTGTTTATGGGTTGTAATTAATCGACCCAAATATGTTTTCACCTTTCAGGCACATCCATTTATTACAATTTCCGCAATATTAGGAACCTGGATTGCACGGAAAGGAATTGTGATACCCGACTTACACACAGCATCATATACAGACCATTTTTCAGGTATTCAAGGTGCATTGTCTAAGTGGATATGGACACTTTGTCCGGTGATCTTAATTCACAATCCTGAATCTAAAGAATATTTATCGAAGATTATTCCAGAGATAAAAAACAATCTTTTCGTTTTAGAAGATGCATTACCCGCCTTCCCAAAATCAAACAATCAATTTGATGATTCGAAATTAAAGTGTGCATTAATCTCACGATTTGCCGATGATGAACCAATCGAAAAATTTTTAAATGCGGTTTTAACTATAGATGATTGTCACTTTTATGTAACAGGGAATTCCAAAAAAGCAAATTTTGATATATCAAAATTTTCATCAAATATTACTTTCACCGATTTTTTATCTGATGAAAATTATTTAAATCTTTTACAATCGACTGATTTTTTAGTTATTCTGACAACTCGCGAATTAACACTTTTATCTGGTGGATATGAATCATTGGCATTGAAAAAACCAATGATCGTTTCTGATACTCGAACTTTAAGAGAATATTTTGGGGACGGAGCTATATACACATTAAATAATGAGAAAAGCATCTCTAATTCAATCCGAGCTATTATTCCTAAATTAGACTTTCAAAAAACTGTCATTTCAAACTTATTGGAAGACAAAAAAAAGGATTGGAACTCCAAAGCAAAAAAGCTACTTCAAATTCTATCCCAATTCACCGAAATAAACTAAGATCAACTGAAGACAATTTCGATTGAATCTCAGTCTGCTCATCAATTGAAAATATCTTTTTGAATTTATTTGATTCTTTCAATTCTTCTGATTGATCCGGTTTCCATTCTTCTTCTGGAAATTTCAATTCCTTAGTTTTATGAGTGAAAGAGCGCATCTCATCAGAATATTCAATTTCAAGGAATTCGCTCAATCGACCTAAAGCATCATCTGTATTATATATTAAATCCTTGTAACGAATAAAGTGATGATTTGATTTCCCAAGATGTTTTTTATGAATTTGAATATCTATTTTCCAACGCAAGATACATCGATTGATAGATTGCTCACCATCAAAATATTCCGGATTATTTTTACTCGCTTCATATAAGGATGCAACAACATCCTCTCCATCACGAATAATATGAATAAATTTTGTATTTGGAAATATTTTTTCAATTAATGTTGCAAAGTATAAATGCATAGGCGTTTTTTCAAGCCATATTTTTAATTGTGAGTTTTTTGCAATCAAATCTAAAAGAGAAATCAATGAAGTGATCCATTCTTTTGTTGAGTATGTTGCAATTGGCACTTTGCTTATTAAATCACTCCTTTCTATTTTATTTAAAAATTGAATTATAAAATGTCTTTCTTTTTTTCCATAATATTTCACCATTCTCATTAATGGTATTTTAGGAACTGTACCACGAAAAAAATGAGTTTCAGGAAATGAAAATATCTCGGGATGAGATGCCAACATAGATTGAAGCAATGTGGTTCCAGACCTTGCAGAACCAACTAAGAATATTCTCGAATTATTAGAGTCTAAATTCTTCATAATGTTTAATTGGTAAAATTGAATATCCCTTTTGAATTTTAATAATTTGGTCTAACGATAATTTCCTTTTCCATTTATCAACCAAATTTTCCACAACTCTATTTGGCTTAAAACCAACACCTGGTTTATTTAAGTCTAAAATTAAATTTTCCGTATTCCGTGACCATTCTAATCCAATTTTTTGGAATAGATTTTTAAATTTTTCAACAGAATTTTCACATAAATTTTCATGAGTGACACTTATCCATTCTTTTTGCTTTTTAAGCTCCATTTCCCATAAGTAATAGAATATCCCAATTTGTAATCCCATAAAAGATAAGGGATCATTGAGTTTCATAATGTCATCTTTATATTCTGTTAGAAAAGGCTCAATTTCAGGTCGGCAATATATGTCACGATTCCCATCTTCAATTTTCAACTCTAGGCAACTAGAAATAACATTCGCTGGATGACGAAAAAGGATGAGCATTTTGGGTCTGAAATGTTGATAAAGAAATGGAAGGCAAAGGCCAGCATGAACAGTTTTAATGATTTTTATATCTGAGACGGAATAAAAGTCAGAAGTTAGGTTTTTTAATATTGATGATAAAAAAATCGGTGGTGTTATATTAGGAAACGACTTTGCTAATTGAGATTCTTTTAATTGTATAGAATGTTCATTATTTGCTTTATCGTGACCAAATATAAAATTAAGAGAATGGTTTATAAGGGTCTTATTTTTTGGATATGAATCTCTGATGATTTGTTTATAGAATAAATATAATAGGTTTGAATCTGTTGTTCCATCTGCAAATGGAAATCGATAGAGCGCTTTTTTCCACTTCCTTGCAAGAAAACTATATTTTTCATTATCAGGCTCAAGTATTAGGTTTGTTTTTGATGATTGCCCTAAAATATTAGCAACCCAAGTTGTTCCGCTTCTGGGAACTCCTGTGATAAGAATAGGCTCTTTAGTTATTTTATTCATACAATTTAATCAAATAAATTCGTGGAAAATTAAGGGTTAAAATGAAATAAGAGATGAATTTTATTCCTAAAAGCATATGTATTATTATGGTAAAATCCGCACTGGAAAAATTCTTTAAAACATCAGAATAAACTATGAATCAAATATTCAATAAAAAAAACCAATATTTAGTTAGCATCCTAATGATTGTCCCTCTGGTGATGCTCTATCGGATGATTTTCTTTGGCGAAATCGTAGGAGAGAATGATCAACTACAGCGATATCCAATAAACGAGTGGCGAGATAATTATACGACTGTCAATGAAGATATGCCACAGTGGTATCCAAATTTATTCTCAGGTATGCCTTCTTATGGCGGATATATTTTCACACCTGGTGATCCCACAAAACCAATACAAGACCTCGTCCTTTTCAATAAAGGAATCAAAATTTGGTTTTATCTTATTTTGGGAAGTCTTGGCATGTTTATTCTTCTCAGGAGAATGGGTATTAGGACCTTGGCATCTATTCTTGGCGGACTATTAACAGGATTAACACCCTATTCGTTTGGGTTAATAAATGCTGGACATTTAAATAAAATATTTGCTATGGCATTTATACCGTGGCTGTTAGTCGCAGTATTTTATTTAATTAATAAACCCACCCTTAAATCAATTTTATTTTTGGCCATCGCAACGGCGCTTCAACTGTGGGCAAATCATCCCCAAATTGTTTATTATACTTGGATGGTAATCGGGTTTTATTTGGTTTGGACTCTTGGAATATCTATTCAAGAGAAATCATTTTCGTCAAAAGAAAGTGGCAAACAAATTGGTGGAATATTAATCAGTTTGATAATTGCTTTACTCATGGTTTCTGATCCTTATGTTGATATATTTAAATTCCAGAAACATTCCAATCGAGGTGCTAAATCAGTTTTAGATAAATCCGGACAAACTGAGTCTGGAACAGACTGGAATTATGCAACACAATGGTCATTTCATCCGAAAGAAACTATCTCTTTCCTATATCCTTACCATTATGGATTACAAAATTTTACCACGCGAGACGTAAAATCAGCTGCCTATTGGGGATTTATGCCGTTCACTCAATCCACCCACTACCTTGGCTTAATTGCGTTGATTTTTGCAATTTTAGGAGCACTCATTAGAAAACCAGATAAATTAGAATGGTTTTTTTGGACGACTACACTTATTGCTTTAATTACAGGATTTGGTTCATTCTTCCCTGTTCTGTATAAACCTTTTTATTCACTCTTCCCTTTCTTTTCAAAATTTAGAATTCCGTCAATGATTTATGTACTCTTAGCTGTAACAATTCCTGTTTTAGCGGCAAAAGGGTTAGACGCATTTATTGAAAAATCCGATGAAAAGGGTATTTTTAAAAAAGTCCTATATTTAGTAGGAGGAATTGCTGGTCTCTCAATTTTACTATTAATGATTGGTGAATCATTTTTTGATTTTACCGCCATCAATGATGGGAGATATAATCCTACTATTATTTCTCAAATACGTCTAGTTAGAATCGAACTATTTCAAAAAGGATTATTATTAGCTTTAGCAGTTAGTTTAGGGACTCTCGGTTTATTGTGGGGTTTTATAAACAAAAAATTAAATGTCAATCTATTTGGAATTTTACTCATAGGAATAGTGATTTTTGACCTCTGGATTGTAAATATGGAATTCTTGAATTTAAAACCATCTAAAAACATGGAACTAATGTTTCAAGAAAGTCCAACTATAAAAATGCTTAAGCAAGACAAAGAACATTTCCGCATATTCCCAGCAGATGAATTGGGATCTAATAAATATAGTTATTGGAATATTGAAAGTATTGGAGGCTATCGTCCTATAAAACTTAGAAATTACCAAGATCTTATGGATGCGAATGGATTTAGTCGCCCACACATTTTAAACATGTTGAATGTGAAATATGTTTTAACTCGAAAAAATATTAATAATCCAGATTTCTTACAAATGAAAAATGCGCCTGGAGTTTATCAAAATAAAAAAGCACTTCCAAAAGCTTGGATTGTAGGGAATGTTTCATCAGTTGAAACTCAAAAAGAATCTCTAATGAATACTCTATTAACTGGTTTCAACCCATCTAAATCTGCAATTGTGGTTCAATATAAAGGTGAGCCTATTCCTGGAAATGTAACGGGAACAGTTAATGTAAAATCAAGGGCTGAAAATAAAATTGAACTTATTTCAATCTCTGACACTGGCGGGCTCCTGGTTCTTTCTGAAATTTATTATAAGCCGGGTTGGAAGGCCTATATCAATGGTGAAGAAACTAATATTTATCAAACTAATCACATTTTAAGATCGATCAATGTACCTCGCGGTGAAAATAAAATATTATTTCAATATGATGATTCCCTTTGGAAAAAGACTCGTATTCTATCTCGAGTATCATTTCTAATTGTCATCATGGGATTAGGATTTATATTTTGGCGAGAAAAAGAAACAAAGCAATCTACAATTTGAAATGAATCTTTATAAACATACTGGCAATATAAAAGCCGGCTTATTTATTATAGGAATTGGCTTAGTGATTGGACTATTGGCCTATACTCAAATTTTGGTAAAAGAGCTCAGAAATGATAATCGTGAGATTGTTCGATTGTATGCAGAAATTATTGCAAATACAGTACAAGATGACAATCAAGATAATTTGGATTTCGTCTTTGAGAATATCATTAGAAAAGTCAAATTTCCCTTAATTCAAACGGGACCAGACCACATACCCCAAATGTGGAAAAATCTTCCAAAATCTGTAGATACGGATAAAAAACGAGAACGATACATGAGAGCAATGGATCAATTAAATCAATCCATTCCCCTAGTCTATAAAGATGATACCATTGGAGAAATAACATTTGGGTATCTGCACTATGGTGATTCATCCATCGTCCAAAAATTACAATGGTGGACTTATATTGAAATTATTTCTATCACCATTTTTATCTTTCTTGGATTTTCAGGGTTTTCATTTATCCGTAATAATGAGAAAAAACATATTTGGGTAGGCATGGCACGGGAAACGGCTCATCAGTTAGGCACGCCCGTTTCTGCATTAATGGGATGGGTAGAATGGTTAAAAAACCATCCTGAAAAAACCGGAGAAATTATTCCCGAAATGGAAACGGATCTTCAACGACTTGAACAAATCGGAAGACGATTTAGTAAAATGGGATCTAATTCAGATTTGGAAGAATTAGATTTATCGGAAAGAATTGAACGGGTATGTAATTATTTACAAAAACGTATGCCAACTCTTGGGAAAAAAGTTGATTTAATAAATGATATTCAACCTGGTATTACAATTACAGCCAATGGATCTCTTTTAGCATGGTCAATTGAAAATATTATTCGAAATGGTATTGATGCTATTGAACGTGATAATGGGAAAGTTTCGGTCTCTCTAAAAAAAGAAAATAATTCTATTTGTATTAGAGTTCGAGATAATGGAAAAGGAATCCCCAAAAAAGATTGGAGAAATATTTTCCGCCCAGGGTTTAGCACAAAACAAACCGGATGGGGATTGGGTCTCTCCCTTGCAAGTAGAATTGTGGAAGAAATTCACAATGGGAAATTACACGTCATTGAATCATCCCCCGATTCTGGAACAACCATAGAAATCCGACTTTAAAGCCAAGTATTATTTAGTTTATAATTATTTTCTATTTAAATAAATGTTTATAAAAAAACAATCGCCTAGAGTCATTGAGTTATTCTCATAGTAAAGGTAATTTCAGCACTAATTATTTAAGGAATTACAGTGGATATTTTATACGCAGCAGCACAACCAGGACAAGGTGTCGGTGGACTTACCGCATTTCTGCCATTTATTTTAATCATGTTTATCATTTATTTTCTAATGATTCGCCCTCAAACTAAAAAACAGAAAGAAAAAGATTCTATGAGAGAATCATTGAAAAAAGGCGATAAAGTAATTACTATGGGTGGTATTTATGGAACCATTCAAGGATTTAAAGAAAAAGGACGAGTTGCCATTATTAAAGTGGACAATAATTCTAATTTAACCATGAACAAGACAGCCATTGCAGGATTAGCTGAAAAAGTAAAAGATACAGATTTAGAACAGGCCTAATGGCAGTTTTAGATATCGTTCATTACGGAGATCCAATTCTTCGAAAAAGATGTAGTAAGATACAGGGCATTTCAAAATTAAATCCCATCATTGATGATATGTTTGATACCATGTACGAAGCAGAAGGAATTGGATTGGCCGCCAATCAAGTTGGGCTAGATATTAATCTATTTATGATTGATGTTACTCATACGGAAGAAGCTGAAGAACCTCATGTTTTTATTAATAGTAAAATTATCAAGAAACATGGCGAAGAAGGACTTTACAAAGAAGGTTGTTTATCTATTCCCGGAATAGGTATTGATATAAATCGTCCTGAATATGTTATACTTAAATATCAAACTCTTGATGGAAAGTGGCATGAAAATGAATTTAATGGATTATTAGGGCGAGCAATACAACATGAAGTTGATCATCTGAATGGTATTTTTATTGTAGATCGAATTAGCGAAATTGAACGAATGCAATACAATGCTGAATTAAAAGAGCTAGAGGAAAATTCAAAATCAATAATAAAAACAAAATTGGACACAAAGGGGTTTGTTCTTTAACTTTTTTAAATATTTAATCTTGTTGAGATCATCGTAATGAAAATTGTATTTATGGGAAACCCCGGATTCTCTATCCCAACAATGAAAGCGATTTTAGAAAGTCAACATGACATTATTGGTGTGGTTTCAAACCCCCCAAAACCCATGGGACGTGGGCGAAAATTAAAATCCACAGCAGTTGGGGAATTTGCAAAAGATAACAATCTTAATCTTATTGAGCCAACTTCTCTTAAATCTCCAGACCTTCATCAAAGTCTTACAAAATTATCACCAGATATTTTTGTAATAGTAGCTTATCGTATTCTCCCTAAATCATTAATTAATCTTCCAAAATTCGGTGCTGTAAACCTTCATGCATCCTTACTCCCAAAGTATCGTGGCGCAGGTCCTATTCAATGGTCACTTATTAATGGCGACCAAGTGTCTGGAGTGACAATATTTCAACTTAAGCCTAAAGTGGATACTGGAGACATATTAATGCAAAAAGAAATCCCTATAAATAAGAATGATGATATGATGAGTTTAGGAATGAAATTATGTATTTCTGGTGCAGATTTATTAGTCGAGACACTTGATAAATTAGAAAAAGGTACAATCACCCCACTTAAACAGAATCATGAAAAAGCAACCCCCGCACCAAAAATCACCAAAGCAATGACTCAAATTAATTGGACTTCCCCTGCCCGAAAAATCCATAATTGGATTCGTGGCCTTTCCCCTCGGCCCGGAATGGCTACAATGTTCAAGGGGAAAAACTTTCGTATCTATAAATCAACAACAATAGATTATCCATCAGAAATTCCTGGCCAAATTATTAAAGTCAACTCTGGCGAATTGGTGGTTGCTACAGGAGATGGTGCACTTTCCCTTCTTGAAGTTCAAGCTGAAGGAAAACGGAAAATGTGTATTGAAGATTTTCTTCGTGGAGCAACAATTAATATTGGAGATACCCTCGGAATATGAAACAAGACGCACGATTTTTATCTGTAAAAGTTCTGACTCGTTTTGAAAAAAAGAATGAGCAACTAAGCTTAGCAAGAAACCAAGTTTTTTCAAGCTTTAAACCAGATTCACCTACAAAATCTCGAACCACAGTTATAACAAATGAAATCATTCGATTGAAAAGTCGATTAGATCTTATGATTGAACACATATCTAGCCGAAAAATGGAACGTTTGAATATTTCTCTTCAATCTATTTTAAGAATAGGCTTTTATGAGATTATTTATAATGAGTCAATTCCAGATTATGCATCAGTTGATTCTGCTGTAAACCTAACTAAAGATTTATTAAACCGAAAAGCGTCTGGCTTGACTAATGCTGTATTAAGGAATCTAATCCGCAAAAAAGAGAGCAATCATAATTGGGATAAAAATTTAAAAGAAAATTTCAGGTGGCATTCTATTCCAAAATGGTTACAAAAAAGATGGAAAAATCAATTTGGAGAAAAAGGGTTTCTTGAATTAGCTAATCGTTTAAATCAGTCCCCATCCTTATTTGTTCGAGTAGATATTTCCCAAAATAATGTTGAAAATATAATCGATGAATTGCGTGAGACTGGAATTGATGTAATTCAATATTCCGATATCTATTTAAAAATAAAATCCGGATCAGGTAAATTATTTTCTACAAATCTTTTTAATTCGGGGGAAATATCTATTCAAGATCCCGCTGCAGGTGCAATTGTGGAATTTTTAAATCCCCAAAAGGGAGAAACCATATTAGATATCTGCGCTGCACCAGGAACTAAATCTCTTTTTATGGCCGAAAGAGTTGGGCAAACTGGAAAAATTCTGGCGTCTGATTTTGATCAAACTCGCGTTAATCGAGGAAAGAGCGACTTAAAACGACATGGAAAAAATAATATTGAATGGTCCTTAAAGGATGCAACAAAAGATGAGTTCCCAATGTCGGATAAAATTTTAATTGATGCACCTTGTACCGGAACTGGTGTCATTGGGAGAAAGCCTGATATCCGATGGCGAAGAAATCCTGAAAATATTAAAGAATTAGCAGCTCTTCAATTTCAGATATTAAATCATATGTCTAAATTCTTAAATACTGGTGGAACATTAGTTTATGCAACGTGTTCATTAGAACCAGAAGAGAATTGGAATGTAGTAGAACAGTTTCTTAAGTTAAATGAGAGTTTTCAGTTAGTCGCTGGGACATCTACTCTTTCTGAAAATTGGGTAAACGAACAATCTTGTCTCCAAACATTTCCACATGTACATGGTGTTGATGGAATGTTTGCTGCTAAGCTAAAAAGAAAATGATAAAAAAATCAGCAATATATATCGGAATTTTTGGAGGACTCTCATTAATTGTACTCCTACTATTTGATTTTGTAGTAATGCCAGGTTATGTCAGAATGGGTGAAGGCAGATATATGGTGAATGTTAAAGGGAAACTAATTCAACAAGCTCAAATAGTCTTGGATTCAGAAGGATATAAATATTTAATATCTGATACATTATTTTCCGCAGCCTATAATCCCGGTACAATTGTCGATCAATACCCAACCCCTAATACTCGTGTAAAAGAAGGACGAACAGTTCGATTAAAAATTGCACATCCAGAGAAGATGGTTTCTATTCCTGATCTCATAGGACGATCCATAAGAAGTGCTGAATTAGCGTTATCTCAAAATGGATTAGAAATCGACACAGTTTATAAGGAATATAATTCTGATGTTCCTGCGGGTAATGTTACTTGGCAATACCCAAAGGGCGGTGATTTACTAAACAAAGGTATGGGTCTCCATTTAACTATTAGCTTAGGAGTACCACCCAATTTTCATCAAGTCCCCAATGTTTTTGGATTGAGTAAAAAGAAAGCTGTAATAGATTTAGAAAAAGCAGGATTTAGACTTGGAAAAATATTTTATCGCCAAAATGAAGATTTAATTCCTTACACAGTTTTAAATCAATCAATTGCTGCTGAGACGGTTCTTGAAGAGCCGACAACCATCGATCTCACCGTGAGTGTTTTAGATATGCAGGATATTTTTAACCAAATGATCAACAAGTGATTTTTATATCATCTAACGAGATATTTCGTAAAATCTATCACCTATTTTCTTCTGCCATTCCCCTGGGATATCTTTGGCTTATTCACGATAAAGATATAATGTTATTCTTACTCCTTGGGTTAAGTATCTTAGCTTTGACTTTAGAATTCGCACGAACAAGATCAGATAAAATAAAAATTATTTTTAAAAACTTTTTTGACTTTATGCTAAGATCTAATGAGTCAGAAGGTAGTATAACAGGTGCTACTTGGCTTTTATTTGGATCAACTTTGACCGTATTTTTATTTCCTATACATATTGCTGTGCCTGCTTTATTATTTTTAACAGTTGGAGATAGTATCGCAGCTTTAGTGGGTCAAGCATTTCCTTTTGGAAAAATAGGAGTGAAATCTTTAACTGGCACCTTTTCAGGTATTATAATTTCAACAATTGTTGCCATTTCTGTGAATCAAGTATTGCCATTTGAGCTAATATTTTTTGGTGCCACTATCTCTATGATTATTGAAGTTTTGCCCATTCCATTGAATGATAACGTAACTATTCCCGTAACAGGTGGGCTTGCTATGAGTTATGGAATGATTATATGACAGTTTTAACGCCATCGATTCTCTGGCTTTTGGGTGCCGTTAGCATTCCGCTGATTATCCACCTATTGAGCAAACTTAGAATAAAAAAAGTTGAATTCAGTACAGTTCGATTCATAAAACAATTAGAAACAAGTTCTATTCGGAAAGTGAAGATTCAACAAATATTATTATTAATTCTTCGAATGCTGGCAATTGCTTCCTTGGTGCTTATGATGGCTCAACCTGTTACTCAAGGATTTATGCCCGGATGGATTGCAGCTGAACAAGATGCTCGACTCATTCTGGTTATTGATAATTCAGCAAGTATGCATGTTATAGATGGAAAATTATCTTCATTAGAACATTCTAAAAGAGAAGCTTTAAATCTAATCCCTTTATTTAAAGATAAAACTCGAATTACCTTATCACAAACCTGTCCACCTTTAATTCTTTTTGAAGGTGAATCAAATAACCCTTTATTAAATAATTCCATTCAAGCAATTCAATCCACTGTGTCTTACGATAACCTTTGGGGAAATTTGAATAACTTACTTAGAAATAAAACTATTGTTGAGCCCATCAAAGAATGTGTGATATTCAGTGATTTTATTCAAGAGCCCGATTCTTCATTCCTCTCTGGAATATCAAACATGGACGATTGGAAATTTTATTTTATTCATCCCAACCCAGTCTTTGATAATTTATCCATTAGATCAGTTTCATCTTTGAATCGAATAAAAACCATGAGCCAATTAATTAAATTGAATACTCGGGTTGAAAATTCAGGACAACTCCCAAAACCCAATGTTCCACTAGAGCTTGTCTTTAATAATCATCGGGTGGGACAGGTTGTTTCCGAATTTGATTCAGGGAAAGAAAAAGAGTTTTTATTCCAGGCATATCCTACCAATATGGGAATAGTTCAGGGAAAGGTCAATCTTCCAAGAGATGATTATTCCTTAGATAATACTTGGTATGTATCTATGCCCATCATGGAACGCATACGTTGTGGAATTATTGGTGCAAATAATGAAGATGTGGCTATGATGGAAATTGTTCTTCGTGCCATTGATCCCCAAAATCAATTTTTATCAATTGAATCCCGCATTCAACCCAATTTAAATCGTTTATTTTTAGATGAACTTGATGTTGCAATCATTCATAATCCAAATGGAATGACTGAAGAAAGTGTGAATGATCTTGATAATTTTTTAAGTACTGGTGGTGGTGTTATTTGGTTTCAAGGTAGGGAAATTGACAATGAATTCCATCCAAACCTTATTGAAAACATTGGGTTTCCTAAGCTGGTCGAGAAAATAGATGCAGGACAAGGCTTTTTTACGACTACAATTGGAAGTGGGAAATCAGATTTATTAAATAATTTACAAGTTCGAAATTTGGAAAATGAATTACCCGAAATTTTCAGTTACATAAAAACGGAAGGTAAAGGAAATCAAAAAGTACATTGGACCTTAAATAATGGCGATCCCTTATTGATGGAGTTTTCTAGTGGGAGTGGCACCGTGTTTTATTTTTCAACCTTGTTAGATCTTAGATGGAACGATTTAGCTATTCGTGGCATGTTTGTACCTCTTATGTATAGACTGTTGGTTCTTACAGGTACTGATGAGCTTAACACAACATCTGTTCAAATTGATGAACCTAAATGGATTACTATTGAAGAAAAGATTCTTCGAAATAAATGGGAAGTTATTTCTCCTTCGGGCAACAAAGAAATGATTGTTCCAAATTATAACTTAGAAGGAATCCAAATATCCAACACCAATGAATTGGGCGTGTATCAAGTTTTTTCAGATGGTAAATTATTTACATCATTTTCTACACGACTTCATGAAAAAGAATATCTCCAACATCGTATCAATCAAAGAGCGATTGAGCCATTCATACAGCAGGATCAAATACGATGGCTCATGCTACAAAATGATTTTTCTCAAGCATTTTTAGAAGCACGACAGGGAAAATCATTATGGAAAACATTTTTACTATTAGCACTTTTATTTCTTCTAGCAGAAACTATTATTGGACGCCCCCAACCCATAAAAATGAAATCTGATAAAATATGATTGAAAAACAATCTCTCGAACAAGAAAAAGCATTTTTAGTTGGTGTCATTCAACCGGGAATGACCGAAGAAATCGTGCATGAACATTTGGATGAGCTTGAATTATTAGCTGACACAGCGGGTGCAGAAATTGCTGGTCGAATTACTCAACGTATTTCAAAGGTGAATCCTGCGACATTTATTGGAAAAGGCAAAGCCGAGCAACTTTTAAATCAAGCAAAAGAATTAAAGGTTACGTTGATCATTTTTGATGACGAACTGAGTCCAGCTCAAATAAAGAATTACCATAAAATATCTGAAAAAGTAAAAGTTCTAGACAGAAGCGGACTCATTCTTGATATATTTCAAAAACATGCACAAACAAAAGAAGCATGTACTCAAGTGGATTTAGCGTATTTACAATATTTACTTCCTCGACTTACAAGACAATGGACTCATTTAGAACGACAAATGGGGGGAATTGGAACACGGGCAGGAATGGGCGAAACTCAAATCGAAATTGATCGAAGGTTAATTCGTACTCGCATATCTAAATTAAAAAAAGAATTAATTAAAATTGAAAAAGAACGTTCCATCCAAAGTTATCGAAGACAATCTGAATTCCGTGTATCGTTGGTCGGATATACGAATGCAGGGAAATCCACATTATTTAAAGCACTAACAGGTTCCGATGTATATATCCAGAATCAGTTATTTGCGACTTTAGATACGACTGTTCGTCAATTAAACTTAAATAACTCACACCCTATCTTATTAAGTGATACTGTTGGGTTTATCCGGAAATTGCCGCATAGTTTAGTGGCATCATTTAAAAGCACTTTAAAAGAAGTTTTAGAAGCCGATTTAATATTAGTGATTTTAGATATTTCATCTTCTCAAATCGCCGACCATATTCAAACCATTAAAGACATATTAAAAGAAATTGGAGCGCACGAAATTCCACAAATACATGTTTTAAATAAAGTTGATCTTATTTCTGATAGAAATATGATAAAAAAACAACAAAGGTTATTTCAAAATCCTATCACAATTTCTGCACAACAACATTTAAGATTATCTGAATTACAGTCTAGAATTCTTAAAAAAATGGAAGAGAATTTTCTAACGGTTGATTTAGAATTCCCATATGATCAAGGAAAAGCTATTGCTAAGGCTCAAGAAGGAGTTGAAGTGTTAAAACGCGAATATGATGATACAAGTATGAAATTAAGAATCAGGGGAAGTAGAACTCGCATTAATCAAATATTAGCACTCGAAAATTAAAAAACGGGCAGATTGTTTTTTGGGACCATTCTATGTTTATTGAACGGAGGGAGCCTCTCAAAGACAGCAAACTTCCTTTACCCCGACAAGCGGAGAAGGCCTGTTTTTTGAATTTGAAGTACAGCACCCAATTATGATTATAGATCCAAAAATACAGAACCCACCCGTTAAATTTTCAAAAACCGTAGCGTAATTTATTAATATTATGTCTCAAATAAAACTATTTCGTTCCTAAAAGTCCTATCATTCTTCCCGCTTTTTTCCCATTTCTTCGATAAGAATGATATTTTTCTTGCTCACAAAATGTACAGTCCGATAAAACAGTAATTTCATTTTCAATAAATCCAGATTCGAGACAGTGAGTCATTGCTAACTTTTGTAAATGAACACGATACTTCCCACTTCCTTTTTCTTCGTAAAACTTTGGATCAAATTGATCAATTACATCTTCGCTTACTTCAAAACAACACGATTGAATTGATGGTCCTATGAGTATTTGAAAATGAGCGAGATTATATTTTTGTTCAACTAACAATTTTGAACATTGATTTATTATACCACTTACTAAACCACGCCACCCAACATGAACCAATCCAAAAACAGAATCTTTCTTATGTACAAAATAAATAGGCATACAATCTGCAACTTGAATTGAACAAACACACTTTGAGTTTGATGAAAATATTCCATCAGTATTTTTGACGCCACCCGAATTATTTTTAAGAACTACATGAGTCGAATGCGTTTGTTCTGGGATGATAATTTGATCTGGATTGAATCCATTTTCATATGAAAATGATTTTCTACCTTCAATACCATTTGTTGGATATGATTTTAAAGAAAATACTGCTTTTATTTTACTGTTTGAAAAATGGGATGATAAATCTAACCAGTGTCGAATCGCCATATTGTAAGTTGTTATAAACTATTTTTTGTCTGTTAAAATATAGATAGAGCTATTGTGTTTTTAAGAGATTTTGTCCATTATAAATACCCATTTTCTTCATATGGGTTCCTTCATATTCTAGCACTTGAACTGATCCATTTTCATTTTGATTTTTACCAGAAAAATAGATAGAAGAAAACTCCCCATCGAATCCGGGGTGATTTCGTAACTGTTTCATAAATAGGTGTCTATTCATTCTTCCTGACCTAGAAATAGATTGGATAAAAGCAGCATGATCAAAACCAAGATCATGATAATTAGAGAAAGTATCTGCTCCAACTTTAATTGAACTTCTTTGAGAGACAATTTGCATTCCTTGAACATGAGGTCCGATAATCTTTTGATTCAAAATGTCCATATCTAACCAATTCTCATTTCCAAATACAGTTGTTTTCAAATTATATAATGGGAATTGAGTTCCAATGTATATCAATTCTTCTTTTCGAACGGGCATATAAATGGCATGAATAGTTTCCAAGATTACTTTTGCCGAATCTTTTTTATCCATGGTTTCTTCTTCTTCTGGAAAATCAAAAAAGTCAGTCACATCCACATCGAAAAGTGCATCTAAACTATCAATTTCCATGGCTGTCATATCTTGACTGACCTCTTCATTAGACATTAAGGACCACGCTAATTTTCGGATTGATTTAAATTGGCGTGAAATATTTTCTGGCTTTTCAATATACCACTTCACTGTAATTGGATCGATACCTAATTGAAATAATTCTTCAATAAATTGGTCAGTCAAAATCTTGGACTGTTCTGTCCCTGGAGATAAAACTGCTATATTTTCAAAATCATATTCATTTACCATCAATTGAGCAACTCTTTCTGCAATTTGTTTATTTGAAGGAGATAATGAAAATAAATTATCAGACATTTTGGTAAGACCGACAATTCCGGTTTGTGGAATTAAAATAGGAAGCGTTGATGAAAGTCCAGCAATTGATAAAATTTCCTGATCCAATATTGGACCGACTACACCCATAATATTTCTATCTCGCGCAAGAGATTGAAATATATTCATCACTTTCAAGCTCTTACCTTGTGAATCAAAAACTAAAAAACGAATAGATTGATTTATTTCTTTTTCTAATTGATTACTTAAGCCTAATAAATAAGATTGTCCTTTCTCTTTTTCAAATCCTGATAGTGGCAATACCACCGCAAGGGTATTTTGGACTGGAACTGATGAGCTTTTTGCATGATTGAGCGCATTTAATAAAAAGTGAAAAGAGCGTGGTAATTTATTTTTTTGAATTCCATTTAATGCCAATGATAAATCATAAGCGTCCCCTCTTCCCCAAGCAATATATGCTCTCGTTAAATTTAACAGTGACCGATTGTTTGGATTTTTTTCCTTAAAAAGGGCTCCTTCTATTCTATCTTCCTTGAGACCATTTGCAATACACCGAATCAAGCGTTGATCAACCTGATCTAGATAAATAGAATCACGGATAGATGATCTAATTGATAAATACTTTTCATACGCTTTTGAATATTTCCCTTGAGATAAGGCAATATCACCCATGAGTAAATTTGCGTGATTTTTATAATCTTTATTTTCATAATAATTGATAACGGATTTGCCGGATCGAATTGCATCGGTATATTTTTTTTGTCTATATTGAGATTTTGCCAACATAAGTTGGGCAGCGGGATCTCTATAATCTTTATCATGAATTAAAATAGATGAGAATCTTGATTCAGCCAACCGAAATCGACCTTCTTTATATGATTGAACGGCTAATTCAAATTTGCTATAATATGATAAACTATCAAAATTATCGGCAAGGGAAACCGATAAAAATAAAATGAATGATATAGGTTTAAGAAATCGCATGTATATTATTGAAAATTGCCATCGTCAAAATTATAAACTATAACTCATGGATGGAATCATTGGTTTCGTTGTTTTTGAAATATCTATTGATTAATGTAAAGTAGCTTTCCATTCTCAAATTGATAATAAACTCGATGTCCTATTTGTTTTCCATAAACCCATTGTTCACTAAATCCGTGGCGGCTAGACGTATAGTTAAGTTCATCTGGGTTTCCAATTGAGTTTCGAACTTGCTCATTTGTCATCCCTACTTCTACCTGCCTTTTAATAATTTTTTGGATGGTTTCATTCCCCCATTTATCAGGCAATGGATTTATTGTGTAATAATGATCCTGAGTTCCAATCTTTTTATTTTCTCCATTATATCGAACAAATCCTTCCAATCCATTATTGGCTTTCACCTTTAACCAAACAGGATGATCAAAATTTCTATTTTGAAATTGGTGAACATCTATTACGGTCACAGATTCAAATCGTGAAAAATCATAATCTGCAAATGAATAAAAGCCATTATAATCGCCTGTGTTATTTAACCAAATTGTTTTTCCAATTAAGGCGTTAGCTTTCAATAGAATAGAGTCAAATAAAATATAGCTGGGAAATTTGGGCAAATCACTTTCTCCAAAATTAAACTTCATTTTAAATTGGTGACCTTTTTCATTTTCAATAACTAAATAATCTATTTTTTGATTATTATATTTCCCAATTATTGTAAAAAGCCTTTTTGAAAAAGTATGATATGGACGAAAATTATTTTCCTTATGTAATTTCGACCAAATGCGGTTAAAGTTTCTCGTTTGTTTAAAGTCATCATCCAAATTTACAAAATAGATTTTTTTACCCGACCATTGATTCGGTGAAATTATCAATTCCGGTTTTTGAAAATAAGAACAGGCAGATAATAATAGTGCTGCATATAAGATGATTAATTTATTCGTCATTTAGGTGTTGAATTTGAGACTTTAATTCTTAAAAAGAAAACCCAACAATGGTGCCGTTTTTAAAAGAATTCTATGGATAAGGTACATGATTTTATTCTATAAACCGATAAAACGTTTCTATCGTTTTATACCACTATAATCCATGATTTAGCTCATGTGGAAATTAATCACAACCACTCGTATCCTGTTCTCCCACATAATCTTCAATACAAGATGGATATGGATGGCAGAGTTGGTTGTTGGATAAAGAAGGTGAACTATCTCCTTGGTTACAAATTTCATCAGGGATAATACCTGTGAGTTGATTCTCACTTAATTTCAAAGAATATAGATTGGTCAGATTACCTATCTCTGATGGAATTGAACCGGTGAGTTGATTATTAGGTAAATTCAATTCAGTCAGATTGGTCAGATTACCTATCTCTGATGGAATTGATTCGGTGAGTTGATTATCACTTAAAAACAACGTTTTCAGATTAGTTAGATTTCCTATTACTGGTGGAATTGAACCGGTGAGTTCATTATTGGATAAATACAACCTTGTCAAATTGGTCAGATTCCCTATCTCTGATGGGATTGAACCTGTGAGTTGATTA
>JABIHN010000085.1 GCA_018649625.1 Fidelibacterota bacterium
GTAACTACACCTGGCTGAGTTGCACGTTCTGCTAATTCGGAATGGAATTTGGGAGCCCCTAAATATTCACCAACTTTAGTTTTGTTAATTTTAAACTTACTGGCTTTTTCTTCAACTAAATCACGAGCAACCTTGCGAAGTACATTTGCAACTTCCCTTTCCAAATTACGTACACCTGCTTCTCTTGTATAAGATCTAATTAGCTCTTTTAAAGAGTTGGAATCAAATGAGACCTGTTCTTTCGTTAATCCATTTTCCTTAATTTGCTTTGGTAAAATATGTCGCTTTGCAATTTGGACTTTTTCATCTTCAATATATCCTGAAAAGTCTAATATTTCCATTCGATCTCTAAGCGCCGGTGGAATTGCATCCTGATAATTGGCTGTGGCAATAAACATAACATTGCTTAAATCGAAATCAACTTCTAGATAATGATCACTAAATGAATGATTTTGCTCAGGATCCAATACCTCTAGTAATGCCGATGATGGGTCTCCTCTAAAATCTGAACCCAATTTATCAATTTCATCTAACATAAAAATTGGATTATTGGTACCGGCTTTTTTAATGCTTTGAATCACGCGACCAGGAAGCGCACCAATATAAGTTCGCCTATGTCCACGGATTTCAGCTTCGTCTCTAACGCCACCAAGAGATAGTCTTACAAATTTTCTACCCATAGCTCTTGCTATGGATTTTCCAAGAGATGTTTTCCCAACTCCAGGAGGTCCACCAAAACATAAAATGGGACCACGTACGGATCCATTCGGATCTTTTGATTGTTTCAAATTCCGAACAGCTAAATATTCAATTATTCTTTCTTTAACCTTTTCTAAACCATAATGATCTTCATCTAAAATACTCATGGCTTCTTTTAGATCTATGCGATCATCAGTAGATTGGCTCCAGGGTAAATCAGATAGCCATTCTATATAAGTTCTTGAAACATTGTATTCTGGGGACTGTGTTGGAATTCTCGACAATCTATCCATTTCTTTCATTGCTACTTTTTCAGCTTCTTCAGGTAACTTTGCTTCTTTTAATTTGTCTTCTAAATCTTTGAGTTCAACGGATGTTTCATCCTCACCTAATTCTTTTTTAATTGCTTTCATTTGCTCTCGCAAATAATACTCACGTTGTGTCTTTGTTATTTCATCATGAACTTCTAATTGAATCTCTTCGCCTAATTTAATCCGTTGTATTTCTCGAGAAATCAATGTTATTGCTTTTTCAACTCTAGTTTTAACATTTAATTCTTCAAGAATTTCCTGTTTCTCTTTATTTGAAATAGTCATCACAGAAATTGCACGATCTGTTAAACGATCTGGCTTTTGAATGTTTTTCAACATGCCTGTATGCTCTTCAGAAAGATTAGGTGCAACCTTCATCAAATCTTCAAAGGATTGCCTAAGATTAGCAATTAACGCATCTACTTCTAATTCATCACTAATCTGATGATCTTCTAATGATTCAATCGCCGCTAAAAAATAAGGCTCTTGTTCAGTAAACTTCAGAATTTTTACACGAGATATCCCTTGCACAATGGCAGACTTACTATTGTCAGGCATATCAAATACTTTAAGCACTTGAGCGAGCGTTCCGTATGCATAAAGATCTGACGGTTTCGGATCTTCAATAGAACCATCTTCTTGAGCCACAACAACTATATATCGTTTTTTTGGATCCAGGTCATTAATCAGTTTTAAACTTCGTTCCCGTCCTATATAAATGGGAATTACTTGTTGTGGGAATAATACAGTATTCCTTAATGGCATGACTGGATATTGATCCGAATCACTTAAATTAAATTTTTCTACTTCTTTTTCAGGTTGTTCTACCGTCATGGTATTCCTTTAGATAATAATTATATATATTGAAGGGACAAGGATTGTGCCAAAATTATTCTGCTGTTTATTCGACGACTCAATTTTAAATAGTCTGTTGTTATGGCGTACTATTATAATTTTTCTAAGCTATGAATAAATTGAGTAAAATTATCTTTTTGGAAATCCATTGTAGTTTTGGGACCAATTCCTTTGAAAAAGTATGGTCCATCAGGCGCAATCACAATAGCAGCCATAAGTACATAATTTGACATTTCTGTAGTTGATCCGCCCATTCCCATAGATGATTTTAAATAGGTTCCAACAACATAAGAAAATGTCACTTCCATTCCATTAATTTTTTCTTTTGTTTTAATAGCAGATTTCGAAATTGATTCTTTTGTTTCACTTTTAAATTGTCCATACCATCGATCTAGATTCGCATCCACCGTTCCACCAATTCCAGAAAATATAATCAATTCTCCAACACCATTTTTTCCTGGAATTTGAAATTGAGCAATTCGCATTGAGCTAGAAGGCTGCTCTCTTTTCCACCCATCAGGAATGTTAGCCTGTAGTCGTCCAATTTGTTCATATTCAGGTTGTAAGGATATATTTGGCTCACCGCGATTTACAACTTGAACGGTGGGCTCATCATGATTATGCCCAGCATGCGGATCACTATGTTCCAATTCTTTTGATTCTTCTCCTAATACATAGAATCCCAAAATTGTACCAGTTAAGATAGCAACGAGTATTATTAAATTTTTTGGTGTCATTTTATCTCCAAGACGGTTCTTGCTTGTTCATCTGCATGGTATGAACTTCGCACTAAAGGACCCGACTCTACCACATCAAATCCTAATTCCAATCCAATTTCTTTATAATCATCAAATTCCTGATCAGCAACATAACGATTCACAGGCAAATGTTTTTTTGAGGGCTGCAAATATTGCCCAATTGTAAATATAGTCACGCCAGTGTCCGATATTTGTTTCATTGTTTTTACCACTTCATTAAATGATTCTCCCAAACCAACCATCATTCCAGTTTTAGTACGAAGCCCATTTTTCGATGAGAACCTTAATACATCCAAACTCCGCTTCCAATCTGCCTGACTTCGGACTTGTTTACTAATCCGTTCAACGCATTCAATATTATGTCCAAAAATTTCGGGCTGGGATTCAAAGAGTTTTAATAAGGATGGTTCATGGCCTTTAAAATCTGGCGTAAGCACTTCTACGGTACATTTTTTTACATGTTCATGAATTTGATTTACAGTTTCTGCCCAAATGGATGCTCCATAATCATTTTTTAAATCATCCCTATCTACAGATGTAATTACAACATGCTTTAAGTCCATCTTTTTAACTGCCATTGCAGTACGAAAAGGCTCCACAGGATCATCAAAAAGTGGTTTTCCAGTTTTCACGGAACAAAACCCACAGGCCCTTGTACATATATCTCCTAAAATCATTATTGTAGCGGTGCGCCGATCCCAACATTCATAAATATTTGGGCACCGTGCTTCTTCGCAAACTGTATTGAGTTTATTAGATTGGACGACATCATTGACAAAATTATACCCTTCAGTAATTTGAAGCCGGATTTTCGGTTTAAAAGATTTTTGGATTGTTTCAGGCATCTTTCTTTTGAAATAGGTAAATCATATATTGTCTATATTTTCTAAATTGTTCACTGTCAATCAAATCCAACTGATTTAATTTAGATTCAATTTTTGGTGCTATCATTTTCCCAATAATTGCCGAAGTTTTAGGGTAATTCTTTTTTGCCGAATATATACCATATTCCATAGCAGGATTTATAAACCGACCAATGAAGTATTTACCGTAGTCTAATGTAGGCATGGTATTTTCGGTTTGGTCAAATTCTTGAATTAATTCAAAACCATTAGCTTTTGCACTAGCAAGATACTTTTCTTTATCGTGAGATGATTTTAAATGGGAGTTTTTTGAGCCGTCTCTAAAATGAACAAAATAATCTGATGCTAATAAATATCCTCCATTTTTTAGGGTATCCCTCGCTTTTTTAAAACCTAAATCTATTTTTATATAACAAACACTTTCACTCTCCAATATTAGATCATACTCTTTAGATGGATGAAAGTTTTCAAATTTGCAATGATGAAATTTCATTGTTCCATTAAACTTTTCTTTAATGACCGATTGTTGAAAATGATCTGGAGATAATGTTTCAACTTTGTATCCTTTTTCTTGAAGATAATTTGCATTACCCCCAATACCACAACCGACATCTAAAATAGAATTTACATTATTAGGAATAAATGACGCTAAATGTTCAATATATCGATGTTGAGCATCCTTTATTTCCAGCAATGTAATTTGATCTAAATCAACAGAATTAGGATCATCCCAAAACCCATAATGGAGGTAGGGAGATCGAATCGTTTCAGAATAGAGTTTTAATACGTGATCAATAGACATATTTTTTTCCCAATTAAATAATAGAATTCAGATTCATTGTTTCCAAATAATGGCGTACACGTTCAAGGAATTTCGCACCACCTGCACCATCAATGAGTCGATGATCAAACCCAAGAGAAAGCATCATCATACTCCGAATAGCTATAGCATCACCTTGGTTTGACTCCACTACAACTGCCTGTTTCTTTATGGCGCCAATACCTAAAATACCAACATTGGGTTGATTTATAATTGGTGTTCCAATTGTAACACCAAATACCCCGAAATTTGTAATGGCAAATGTGGACCCTGTTAATTCATCAGCCGAAATTTGTTTATTTCGTGTTCGAGTAGCCACATCACTTACAGTTCTACAAAGACCTAAAAAATTCTTTTCTTCACAATTAAACATCGCTGGAACCATTAATCCATTTTCAATGGCCACTGCCAAACCCACATTGATATTTTTATGATAGGTTACTGATGTTCCAGAAAGAGATGAATTCATCTCAGGAAAATCTTGAAGTGCCTTTACCACCGCATCCACCATAAAAGGCGTGAAAGTTAATTTAAATCCTTCTTTTACAAGAAATGAATCTTCATTCATTTTCACAAATTCAACAATAGGCGTCATATCCACATCTGTCATTACATAAACATGAGCAGATGTTTCAATACTTTTTCTCATATGATCTGCAATCATTTTTCGCATGTGATGCATTTCTTCTGTTCGACCTGGTAAATTAGAAGTAATAGCTTGAGGAGCGGAAGGTTTTATTGGCTCAGGAATTACATGGTGTTCTTCGACTGGCGCGGGAGCAGTTTCTCGATTTTCAATGTATCCCAAAATATCTTTTTTAGTCACACGTCCCCCACGTCCTGTTCCTAAGATATTTTCTAATTCACTTAATGGAATATTTTCTTGGGATACAATTTTCAATACAACTGGCGTATAGAATTTTTTTTCTGATTTATCTACCATCATTTTTTCTTTTTTCTGTATAGATGGTGGTGATGGTTTAGACTGGATTATTTCTTGTTTTGGTTTAGGCATCTTCTCGGGTTTTAATGATGAAGAAGACATATTAACTAAACTTTCATCTGTTTCAATTCTAGCAATGACTGTCCCAACATCTACAACGTCATTCGCAATCGCTAGAATTTCTACAATCGTTCCAGATTCTGAGCACGGAATTTCCGAATCTACTTTATCAGTTCCGATTTCAAGAAACAATTCATCTTTTTCAACAGTTTCACCTATCTTTTTTCGCCATTCAAGAACAGTTCCTTCTGTGATGGATTCACCCATCTTTGGCATAACTACATCTACTAACATCAATACTCCATTAAGTTATTTAAAGCTTCTATAATTTGATCAGTTTGGGGAAGAATTTCGCCTTCAAGAATAGCACTATACGGAATATGACAATCCTTAGCAGCAACTCTCTGTATTGGGCCATCTAAATCTTCAAATAAATCTTGAGAGACTTTTGCGGAAATTTCTGCACCAACACCACCCGTTAATGTATCTTCGTGAACAATCAATAATTTTCCGGTTTTGATGACCGAACTATAAATGGAATCCCAATCAATTGGGTTAAGTGTTCGAATATCAATTAAGTCAATCTGACCTTTATCCATTTCGCTTATTTTTATCGCTTCAATACACTTTTGGACCATTGCACCCCAAGTAACAATTGTTAACTCATCACCTTCTTGAATTAAATTTGCTTTCCCAAATGGTAAAATATAATTTTCATCTGGCTCAGGTGATGCTGCGTAACCTTGACGATAAAGTCCCTTATGTTCAAAAAACAAGACTGGGTCATCCATCCTGCAAGCGGCTTTTAATAATCCTTTGGCATCCGCTGCATTTGAAGGATAGGCAACCCGAATCCCTGGCATGTGGAAAAAATAACTATCAATAGATTGGCTATGATATGGCCCCCCATGAATATATCCACCTACAGGAACTCGAATAACTATTGGACATTTAAACTCTCCATTTGAACGATATCGAACCATGGAGATTTCATCTTTAATATGCATCATTGCAGTCCAGATATAATCTCCAAATTGGATTTCCACAATAGGTTTAAACCCCGAAGTTGCTAAGCCAAGAGCTGTCCCAGCTATCGACGATTCTGCAAGTGGAGCATTAAAAACTCTTGTGTCTCCAAATTTATCAGTTAATCCTCTCGTTCCCGTAAATACGCCACCTTTAGGATCAGCTACGTCCTCGCCATAAATAATGATTTTTTCATTTCTTTCCATTTCTTCAGCCAAAGCATGACTAATGGCATCAATAATCACAATTTTATCACTAATTGGATTTAATTCGGTTTCTTCTAGCTCTGGTACATTAGAATAGAGATGATCTAAAGCAGTGTCCGCATCGGGATTGTCTTGCTTCTCTGCCCAATCAGCATCATCGCTTACCGATTGTATAATTTCTAATTTAATTTGATCAAACTCTTTTTGTTTAATCATTTTTTCTTGAATACATTTTAATTCGAATCGATTAATTGGATCTCGCTTTTCCATATCTTCCAATTCTTTTTCGGTTCGATATTTTCGATGATCATCAGATGATGAATGAGGTGCAAGCCTAACTACATGGGAAATAATTACTGAAGGTCCACGTCCTTTTCTTCCTCGCTCTGCTGCTTTTTTAAAGGCTAAATCGGTTTCAAAAAAGTCTGTACCATCTACATTATACCGTGCTAGATTTTGGTATCCACCTATCATTTTATAAACAGATCCACCTGCCATTTGTTGAGACTTATGAACACTTATGGCATACTCATTATCTTCAATATGAAAAATAACGGGAAGTTTTTCGCGACTTGCCCAATTCAATGCTTCATGAAAATCACCCTGACTTGTTGTCCCTTCTCCACTAGAGACATACACAATTTCTTTTGTTTTATTCCATTTTATAGCTAAACCAGCGCCTACAGCATGAAGATATTGCATACCTGTAGCACTAGAAGGACTCACCATTCTCAAATTTTTCCGGCTGAAATGATATGGAAATTGGCGCCCACCAGAATCCGGATCATCTTTTTTAGCCAAAAAAGATAATAAATGTTCTCGTGCTGTTGTTCCTAATCCCAATGCATATGCCGCATCTCTATAATATACAAATGACCAATCAATCCCCGGTTTCATATTATTTGCCGCTGCTAACTGAGCCGCTTCATGCCCCGATGCAGCCGTAAGAAAATATGCTTTTCCCTGCCGAAGCATCATCATCATTTTTTCGTCTAAATAACGCGTTGTTACCATATTGGTATAAATTTCAATTAATGCTTTTTTTGTAAATCCGTGTAATCGTGCCATTAATAGTTTCCTTTTTAAATTATTTCGATAAGACCATCTTATTAGATTGCTTAAAAAAAATCGATTTTATTCAGTTTTTCGTGAGCTTGTAAACAAGTGGCAACTTAATTTAGACTATTTTTTCATTTTCGACTTTTAAATGAAAATTAAATTTTTCAATAACTATTCTTTTTACTTTTTTCAAATCCTGTTTTTCGCCCAGCAATTGCTCCAAAGATGTTACTCCGTATTCAAAGATGCCGCAGGGAATAATGCCATCATAAAATGAAAGGTCCGTGTTTACATTTAGTGCAAATCCATGCATAGTCACCCAACGGCTGATGCGAACGCCTTGTGCTGCTATTTTTTCATCTCCAACCCAAACACCTGTAAGCCCTTCAATTCTACTGGAATTAATTCCGAATTCAGCTATAACATCAATCGTCACTTGTTCCAAAATACGCATATACCAACTAACACTTTTTTTATAATTGGATAAATCCAAAATGGGATAGCCAACCAACTGTCCAGGGCCATGAAATGTAATATCTCCACCCCGCTCAATATTGAAAATATTTACCGATTCGTCTCGACTTTGAAGCAAATGATTTTCGTCTGCATTTTTCCCTAAAGTATAAACAGGTTCATGTTCTACCAAAATTAGGGTATCTTCAATTTTTCCTTTGATGCGTTGTTGTTGCATCTCTTTTTGAAGATCCCAAACTTCCTTGTAGGATTTTAGCCCTAAATCTAGAGTGATAATTTTTTTTGTTTTTGTTTCAATCATTTATTAATTCAAGTGAGTTTTTCACATTTAGAAAAGTTAAGTATTTGACTCTCCTATTGATGAATCGCAGACCCAAAAGCATCTAAAGCCGCTTCCATAATGGCTTCAGATAAAGTTGGATGAGCATGAACTGTCATGGCAATATCTTCCCAAGTTGATTCCAATGCTTTGGCAATGCCCAATTCTGCGATGAGTTCAGTTGCTTCTGATCCAACAATATGAGCACCTAATAATTCGCCATATTTTTCATCAAAAATTAATTTTACAAATCCTGTTGTGTCACCAACAGCCATAGCTTTTCCACTGGCTTTAAATAAAAATTTTCCCACTTTAATATTATAACCGGCACTATTAGCTTGAGCTTCCGTTAACCCTAACGATCCAACTTGAGGGTGACAATACGTACACCCTGGAATATTGGAATAATCCACTGGTTTTACATCATGTCCCTTTATATGATCTACAGCAACATGTCCTTGTGCAGATGCTACATGAGCTAACCAAGGTGGCCCCGAGACATCACCAATAGCGTAAATATTTGAAATATTAGTTTGATTAAATTCGTTTATCGTAATAGCTCCGCGATCCGTTTTTATCCCCAACTCTTCAAGTCCCAAATTTTCAATATTCCCTGTTACTCCAACAGCCAATAATGCCGCATCTCCTTCAAGAATTTCTTCTTTTCCATTCTTTTCAGTAAAAACTTTTACCTTCGTTTTCAAACTTTCAATTTTAGAAACTTTTGTTCCAGTTGAAACATTAATACCGGATTTTATAAAACTTTTTCGAACTTCTTTAGAAACATCAGCATCTTCAACAGGAAGCATTCTATCCATCATTTCAACCATCTGTACTTCTGTTCCAAATTCATTATAATAATAAGCGAATTCAGATCCAATAGCACCAGAACCAATAATAATCAATTTTTTAGGAGGTGCATCAAGATTCATTGCTTCTTTTGAACCAATTATTCGTTTTCCATCAAATTCCATCCCCGGGAAAGTTCGTGGTCGAGCCCCAGTCGCAATTATGATTTTATCTGCTTCAACCATTTCTATTTTATTGTCATTTATGACTTTAATAGATGATTTGGATATGAGTTTTCCTGTGCCGGAAATATGAACAATTTTATTCTTCTTCATTAAGAACTCAATCCCTTTACTCAATTGTTTGGACACATCTCGACTACGTTTAATATTTTTTTTAAAATCTACTGATATATTCTCCACAGTGATTCCATATGAATCTGCATTCTTAATTGTGTGATAAACTTCAGCATTTTTCAAAAGGGCCTTGGTCGGAATACAACCCCAATTCAAACAGATACCTCCTAATTTATCTTTGTCAATAATACAAGTTTTGAGTCCTAGCTGAGCGCCACGAATTGCAGCTACATAACCGCCCGGTCCACCACCAAGAACAGCTAAATCAAATTTCGCCATAATCTTCTTCTACCTTTGTAATACATAAAAAAATATTTTTGATATTTTAGCTATCTTCACCTATTTCCTAATAATGCTTAAAAACTCAGCACGTGTTTCAGCTGACTTTCTAAATTGCCCCAACATCGCACTGGTAGATGCTAAACTATTTTGTTTTTCTACACCTCGCATTTGCATGCACATGTGGCGCCCTTCCATAACAACAGCCACTCCAATTGGATTTAAGACTTCCTGAATTGCTTTTGCAATTTGGTGAGTAAGGCGTTCTTGCACTTGAAGACGTCTCGCAAACATATCAATAATTCGCGGGATTTTTGAAAGCCCAATCACTTTTCCATTGGGTATATACCCAACATGTGCTTTTCCAAAAAAAGGAAGTAAATGGTGTTCGCAGAGCGAGAAAAACTCTACATCTCTAACGATGACCATATCCTTTGCATCTTCATGAAATATAGCATCATTGATAACATCATTTATTTTCTGATTATATCCCCGAGAAAAAAACTCCCAAGCTTTCCCTACCCGCGCTGGCGTTTTAATCAATCCTTCTCGTTTCGGATCTTCTCCAATTTCTTCTAATAAAGAATGGATAATTGTTTCTAATTTATCATGATTCATTTTATGTTAATCCTTTGTCATAGGGTGCGATTTCAATCTTCCCTTTTAATATATAAATCACGCCATAAATAATAGGCGTGTCTAACAACGCAATTAATACCTTAAATAAAAATCCATTTTCCAAAAGTATCCAAAATCGACTCCATTCGATCACACCTGAAAAACAAAGTAGAAATAATACTGTAGCAGTATCTACCAATTGGCTAATAATTGTTGATCCATTATTTCGAAGCCAAAGATGTTTTCCTTTTGTAAGTTTTTTCCAAAAATGAAATATTTTAATATCAATAAATTGGGCTGTCAAATATGCTATCATAGATGCATATACCGCAGGGCCAAATAATCCAAAAACAGTATGAAAAGTATTGTTGTCAACTGGTGACCAATTGGTACTTTGCACTGCATCCGCTAAATAAATAATAGACATCACAAATACACTGGACACCAACCCCGTAACCACAACTTGATTTGCCTTTTGTTTCCCATAAAGTTCTGAAATTAAATCCGTAACTAAAAAAGTAATTGGGTATGGTAATATACCAACAGATATTTCAAAAGTATAAATTCCAAATGGAGTCCATGTGAAAAACTTTTGAAATATCAAATTGCTTGTGATTAACGATGCAATAAATATTCCAGTGAGGATTAAATATAATCGATCTTTAAAACTCATAACTCTTCCGGGCCATAATAATCAGTATAAATTGAATTCGTTTCCACTAATCGAAGCCTCTGAAGTTTACCACGTTCCAAATTTGGAGCGATTTCAGTCCAGGCCCATATTAAAATATTTTCAGATGAAGGTTGGCGACTATGAAACCAACTAACATCTTTTTCAATTTGTGAATGGTCTAAAACATTTACAACTTTTGAATCCACAATCTTATTGAGATTACTTAAATCAATTAACCAACCTGATTTTGGATCAACTGGCCCTGTTACGGAAACTTCTAATATATAATTATGACCATGGGTATTATAATCTTTCCCAAAAACTTCATAGTTTTTTTCGTCAGACCACTCCGAATTCCCATATTTATGGGAAGCGCAGAAATGATATTTTTTAGTTATAATTGGGTTTGACATACTTGTATGTTGCAAATATTGTTAGATTTAAAAATTACCGCCCTTTTATGAACGGAACAACGGATATGAAAGTATAATAATTGTTAAGAATTTATAACAATTATAGAGAAGTAGAAGGGCATAGATCAACTAGAATACATTCATCGCACTTGGGACGTCTTGCAATACAGACAGCTCTTCCATGATCAATAATTAAATGGGTTAAGCTTGTCCAATCTTTTTTATCAAATACTTCCATTATTTCCAGCTCTATTTTTTTTGCATCCTTGTTTTTTGTAAAGCCAAGTAGCCCCATAATTCGAACCATGTGAGTATCAATTACCATTGATGGAATATTATAAATTTCGCCTAATACACAATTTGCAGTTTTTCGACCTACTCCAGGTAGCTCAACTAATTCATTTATATTATTCGGCACTACTTCATTATGCTCTTCAACAATTTTCAGGCTAGAACCTTGAATGCTTTTAGCTTTTTGATTATGATAACCACATGAATGAATATCTCTTGAAAGATTTTCTAAAGAAGAATAAGCAAAATCTGATGGTTTTTTATATTTTAGAAATAAATCTTTGGTTACAATATTAACACGATGATCTGTGCATTGGGCTGATAATATTGTTGCAACTAATAATTCATGAGCAGTGTTATAATGAAGAGAGCATCTTGAATCTGGATATATAGTCCAAAGCCTTTTTATAATTTCCTGCGCTCTTTCCCGTTTTTTTATTTTTGATTCTCTCAAGGTAATAATTCGTCTAATAAACTAGGCATATTTTTTATTAGACTGGATCTTGGTACAATTATATCACACCCAGCAGACCGTAATTTAGATTGTTCTCTATTGTTGATTCGTTTCATAGTCCCAATTACTTTTAATCCTCGGCGTTTAAGTTCTGCCACCAATCCAACTGATGAAAAAACAGATTCGTCCATATCTACTATCACCAATTTCACTTGGTTAGGAAACAAATCAGGATCAGTATTCTCATCACTAAATTCTACATTATGACCATTATCGACACAGGCTGAAGATAACCGAGAACCCAATTCAAAATCTTTTACAAATAATAATATTTCTGCCATTGTTTACTCCAAAGTAGGTACAACATCCCAATCAAATTCAGACGCATCAATTAAACCGTCATATGTAAGCCGTACCATATCGATTTGATTTAATAATATTTTCAAATTTATTCCACGGTGAACTCCAGAGAAAATTTGAAATTTTTCTTTACATTTTTTTAATAAGCTTTTTGCACCAATTAAATTTCCATTTCCAATATGAACAAAACTAACAGATAGTTGAATTAATCCTTGTATAAATTTTCTATCTTCTAAATAATAATCAGACCAAAGATCCTCCCAAGCTTCATGAGCTTCAAAATAATCCATAGCTTTATATTGTTTCATTCCTTCTTGAAATAATTTTATTTTATTCAGATCTTCATTCACTAATAATTACTGACGATTTCATCTTAAAATGTTTCCCATTATTGTAGACGGTACATGCTTGAATATTAGGCTCGTGTTCGAAAAAAAGAATCCAATTTTCATCCACCACTTTGGTAAGTATTTTGATTTTTTCTTGAACTGTAACAACAGGATTTATATCATAAGCCATAACCCATGGGACTGGAATGTGTGCAGCCATTGGAATTATATCTGCGCCATAAAATAAGGTATTATTTCCATCTGAGATTAAAGGATGCATACACCCCGTTGTATGACCATTTGTTAAATAGATATCTATATCATCAATAAATGTCTCATCCCCGTCTACAATTTCTATCATTCCATTTTCGGCCAATACCTTCCAATCATTTTCCATGAAACTACCAGAATCTTTTTGACTGGGATGATTTGCTAATCTCCAATTCTCTTTAGATGCCCAGTATTTAGCATTGGTGAAGGTGGGCACAATTTTATCATTTTCAATTTTTGTATTTCCCCCAACATGATCAAAATGAAGGTGCGTACAAATCACATCCGTAATATCTTCTGCGGTAAATCCATATTTTGCCAGAGAAAATTCAATACTATATTGGCTTGTATCAATATTGTAAATCTTTCGATATTTCTCATCCCATTTTGTACCGTTACCCGTATCAATTAAGATTTTTCTGTCATCACTAACCAATAACAATGAACGAGTTACCATATTAATCCGATTCTTTTCATCTGCGGGTGCACTTTTTTCCCAAAGAGGTTTTGGGATAATTCCAAACATAGCACCACCATCCAATCCGAATTCAGATGTCTCAATACTGTATAAGGTATATTTGCCTATTTTCATAAAATGGATTGATCTAATCTTCCACCAAGGTATTCAAGCTGGGTTTGTGAAACGGTTTTAGTTAGCGCCCTTACTGCTTCTAAAATTACCAATGCCTTGGCTTTTTCTGATTGAGATTTTTCACTTCTAATAATCTTTTCTGCTGCACTAATAAATTTTCTTTTATCTTTTTTTAATATCCAATGATTTTGATTTGATTTGGTACTTAATTCTGAGGCCAAAACCTGAGAGCACCAATGGCTTAACTCCCTCCGATACCCACGAATTCGAACATAATCCCCATCCCATAATCTCGACACTGAACTCAATAATGTTAGATTTCCTGATTTTAACATTGAATCAAATATTTGAGATGGAATAGAATCAGTCTTATCGTGTGGATCTGGTAAAGGTACCCCATCCATCCACTCCAAAATACATTTAGTAAAAGCCCAATTGTCTTCTTTCACTTCTTGGAATTGATAGGCTCGAAATAGATGAAAAATAAAATTAGCATTTCGATCTGAATCCTGTAATCCCAGTTCTGCTAATGCATCCATCACACCACGAGATTGATCAGATGCCATAAATATTTTTGAAGCTAATACCTGAACTTCTGACCATTCACCATTTTGACAAGCGTCTTCCAAATCGCCTAAAAATCCCGTCAAGCCAACACCATCTCTCATAACTTTATCCAACTGCAATTGATCATTTTTTCGAAATTTAAATTCGCATAAATAATCAATTGAAAAATTCAAGAGTGCTTCTGATGGATTCTCCCGGTCATCACCAATTAAATTCTTTATTGAATTTATGGTACAAACGGGGTGCTCGTTAATGATGGAGTTTTGTTGAACAAAAATACTACAATAAAGTAAATCATTTAAAATACGTATTAGAGATATATCTGAAAGAGTACTTGTTATTATTTGTTGACAGGTTTGCCTGTCTTTTGAAACTAGGGCAGACCGAAAAGATGAATCAGTCATATTTAAAATTTATTTTTTCTTTTTTTTTGTGGGACCAAGATACATAAAAAATTGAAGTGAAATTCCGGTTGATCTGGAAAATTGTGTAGGCCACCCTTCTACTTTATGTGGATAATTAATATATCCAGCACCATATTCATTTACAACAGTTGTATCTTTAGGATTCCAATTGCTCGTGAAAATTTTTGAAAGTGGCATAGAGTTAAAATCATGAAAATAGCCAACTTCGAATCCCCATTTTGTACTAAGTCTTCTACCGTACAAAAGACCAAATCTTACACTACTGCCATCTACAAGTTCTCCGTCAGGAATATACATACCACGAAACCCTGTCCATGAAACTCCAAAAGGATTTTTCTTTTTCCGTTGTTTGTCACCTTTGAATTTATAATAGGTAAAATCAAAACTGGAGTTCGGAGAATAGTTATAAGCGAGATTAAGAACATCCCATTTCCTGTCTCTTTTTAATAAAACTCTATTTATATCTATCCCGCTTCCAGATAATGGAATTCCTAATCTAAAACCAATATCTGTATATTGTCCCAATCCGTGTCTTGTCCAAAAAACTGGGATTAGATTTTCAACTGAAAAAGTGAACCCCATATTGGTTTCACCTTTCTTGGGAACTTCTGGAAATACAGGAGCATGGGCTGCACAACCAGTTCCCCAAACAAGGATTGCTATTGAAAGTAGAATTAAATTCCGATTTAACATTACGACAGGGAAACTACAAATATCTTAGGAAAGATTAAAATGAAAAAGAAATAGTTTATTTTAAATATATCATTTTTCGGCTGAAAATCGTAGGGGGATGATTTTCAACTTGTGCATAGATTGTAAAGAAGTAAATCCCCGAAGAACGCCCATCACCATTCCAACTGTAATTATAAGTTCCAGACGTAATAAAATCGCTCTCTAAAAATTTATCATGGATCCTACCTGTTGCATCTGTGATATACATTGAAACAGTAGCATCTTCTAAAAGATCAAATGTAATTCGTGTTTGACCATTAAATGGATTTGGATAATTTTGATATAAAACAAATAATTCAGGCAATAAGTCTGCTTCTGTAAAATCATTAGATGGATCATTTGTTATTCCTAATGTTACAATATCTGTATAATTCCATGCACCACCATTAGGCATTCTACTAATCGCTAACGGTAATGTATCAAGAATAATATATTCAATTGTATTCCAATGATTATTCTCATTTTTCACAAATGATAAAACCAATGGAATTTCAATTTCATCTTGCAAAACTATTGATGAATCTTGAATCTGGATTTCAAACCCTGAAAGTGATTCAATATCCCATATAGATTCACCATGAATTAATAAACTATATTGATCATCGTAGTTTGGATTTCCTGCTACTTCTAATTGAAGTGTCTTTGAAAATGGATTCCAGGTCATTTCATTAAACCATAAAGTTGACTCAGTTCTCCCCACTTTTAAAGATATAGATTCATCCCAGGGAATAAAATCACCATTTAGAGTAAAAGATATCGATTCTTCAAATATAAGTGGAATAGTTTGAATAAAAATATCATCCATCATTAAATCCACATTCTTCCAATGTTTTGGAATAAGAACTTTAATAGTCAAATCTTTTTCAATTAAATACTCACCTATGTTCAAATATTCATTTTTCGATAAAAGAAAAATTTCACTTGAACTTATTTGTTCGGGATGAAACAAATATAGAATTAATTCATTTTGAAAATCATCTAACAAATTGAATCCAATAATCCTAATAGGTTCAATCAATTCTATTTTTTCAATGGCTTTATCGACTTGAAAAAACAAATCAGACCAACGGTCTTTTATTTTTAAAAATTCATTTTGAATAGCATCTTGCCAATTTTCAGGAAATATAAATAAACGATTACTATAAATTATTTCTAAATCTAAAACATTTTTCAATAAATCTTTATCTTGAATAATTAAGTCTAGTACTGCTATCAATCCTTTCACCGAGTTTAATTCTTGTAGCGGATAGTCTTCTATCCAAATTACGTTTGCTTGCTTTGTTGATTTTAAAAGATCTATAATGGAACTAAAGTCTGAATAGGAATCAATAGTCTGAACCGAATTAAGAATTTGAGAATAAATCAAATCAGATAAGGAATGAATATCATTATTAATTTTGGATGAATCTTCTATAACAATACAGGTTCCAAAAACGGGTGTTATTGTGTCACTTGTATACAGCTTACCAAATAAATCTTCTATATGAATTTTGAAAAAATATCGTGTATTCGGTTGGCAGTCTAAATCTAAATACAATGATTGATCTGAAGGTAGTTCTGATAATAGTTCAAAATCTGTTTCACCAGATTCTTGAACAAATAATTTTACTTTTCCTACTAGAATAGAATCAGGATAAGTCCATTGAATTAATAACGACCCTTGCCCATCATATACAGAGACATCCACAGGATATGATTGCTCAACAACTGATTGGGATTCAGTTGCTCCAAGCAAACAAAAAACGAAAAAGGCTCTAGGCCAAATAATATTGAATATATGGTTCATAGAAAAATAAGGTAACAAGATAAAAGTTCGAGGAAATAATGAATAGAGGCAAGACATTCCTCAATGAAAAAAATAATTATTTAAGAAATGTTACCTTTTGCATTTTTATATTTCCATCCGTCATTGATCGAATAAAATATATTCCACTTGTTTGTTTATTAGGACTCCATACTAATTTTTGAAGAGTTGATATTAGAGTTCCAGAGTAAAGAGTTTCAATCCATTGTCCATTCAAACTAAAAATATCAACATGTATTGTTGAGCCAATTTGACCCATAATATCAATTGTAATGGATGGATTAAATGGATTTGGATACGCTTTTATAAGATGAATTAAATTAGGAGTAAGTTCCGGATTATCAATCTTGACTGTTTGTTCATAATTTGTAGCATCTAAAGCATTCATGATTCCATATCCATAGGAATTATCCGGATCATTTGATTGGGAAGCTGTCATAATAACTGCTTCTCTCACTTCCATAGCTGACCATTCAGGCTTAGCTTGTAGAATCAAAGCAACTGCCCCGCCAACTAATGGAGTGGCAAGTGATGTCCCACTCATTTGGCTATATTCTGTTGTGCTATTTGAATTAATACACCAAGTATAAGATCCACGCGCACAAACTTCAGGTTTAATTCTACCATCATATGTTGGTCCATGAGAACTAAAGCTAGCGATTTGCCCGCTTTCACGAACGGCACCTACTGCAATAACTGAATCTGCATCAGCAGGAGCTATTATATAATACCAATTATCATTCCCTGAATTTCCAGCTGCTGTCACACATACCATTCCTAACCCAACAGCAATATCAATTCCAATCGTTGTAACGGCTGTATTACCGTCCATATCTTCATAGGTGTACCAATCTAGGTAACCCAATGATGTAGAAACCACATCAGCGCCATTGGCTTCTCCCCATTCTAATCCTGCGATATAGTTATCTTCTTCCTGTTGAACTTCTTCAGTTACATCTTCAGTCTTTGCAAGAAGGAACTCTGCATCAAAAGCAACTCCAATCAATTCTCCAGGTGCATTTGCAGCAATGGTTGAAAGAACTGCAGTTCCGTGATAATCTTGATTATCATTTTCTTCTTCAGTGGTTTCATTCGCAGTTTGATAGTCTCCATTAATTACATCCCATTGGGCGATGACGTTAATATTTTCCATGGAAACATGGGTAAGATCAAATCCTGTATCCATTACAAGAATCCGAATCCCTTCTCCAGTAAAACCTGCGTTATGAAGTTCGAGAACATTGATTTGTTCTATTTGAGCTTGGGAATACCCATAATCAAAATCACGAGACTGCATATTTTTTTCTGGTGCCATTTGAAATATTTGTTTTTTTTTGAATCCAAATACCGGCTCAATTTTTTCAACACATGGTAATTTAGCAATTTTGTCAAAATCTGATTTTTGACATTTAATTGAAACTGCGTTTAACCACCGACTCTCATTTTCTATAGAAAATCCTAGATTAATTATTTCGTTTTTATACGTTTCAGCAACTTTCAAATCAACCCAAAGATAATTTGATATTACATTACTTTTATCTCTTCGATCAATCGCTTTTGGTGAAATTAATTCCTTTTCTGAATCTACTTTGTCTACAAAATAAACCCAAACTCTGTAATAATCAGATCTATGACCTAATTCTATTTTTCCATGATTATATTTTGATCCAAATAAAAAAGTTATCATGAATGTTAAAAAAATAATTCTCATTTTTAAATTCCTAATATATAATTTGTAAGTGAAATAATATCTAGAAAATCTAAACCCCCATCATTATTAAAATCACATTGATTTAGTTGGTTTTCCGTGGGCTCAGTTTCAAAAAATAATAAATCTGCTAGCTCTATAATATCAAAAACATCTGTGACTGCATCCTCATTAAAATCACCTAATGGACCAAATTGAAACCCCATAATAGTGAAATCATCAAATGTGAAACCATCTTCTTCTACAAAATTATCAGACGTCAAAATAAATCGGAACCCTAATATCTCGACGTCACCTAACTGTTCCAGTAGAATGACATCTTCCACCCAACTTGTTTGAATACCATCATATCCTGGCTCTCCATAAGGTTGTGCAGGTTGACCTGAGCCTGGCTCAGTATAATAACCATTTAAACTAACCCAACCATCCCCTAAAACGTGTGCCTGAAATCTGACAAAATCCCAATTAGATTCAATATTCCATTTGGCTTTAAACCTGACTGATGGAATTGTTAATAAAGAGAAATCAACTGGGTTTGAAATTTCAATTATTGATTCTTGTCCCGCTTGATAATTCCCTAACGGACTATCAGTCATAGCATAAACTCCAGTTGCAACATCGGTAGTTTCTCCCCAATCTCCAACTATATCCCAATTACTAATTCCATCTTCAAAACCATCAAAATAAATAATTTCAGGCTGTCCAATTAAAAATTTAATTGTATCTTGTCGAGACATTAAACCTTCACCTTCAATCGAAACAAGTATACCTGAATAAATTCCATTCAAAGCCGATTGATCAATCATTGCCGTTACTGAAAAATCATCCGAATCTCGAGCGTCCATTTCACTCATGCTATAAGAATTAATATCAATAGTAACTGATGAATTCAACGGTGAAATAACAATTTCAATATCTCCATTTGTGTTAACTAAACCACGATTTTGGATGACAATATTTATACCAACTGATTCTCCTTGGTTAATCGTTTCATGAGATAAATCATAGGAGTGTAGAATAATATCGGGCCCAGTGACAAAAGCGAAAATTTTATTTGGATAAACCTGATCTTCACATAATGAATGAATATCACTTTCAGACGGCCAAAACCCATTGAGATATGACCCAACTTCAGGCGTAAATGAAATTAATCCCTGATCACCATAGGTCCAATCCACTGCATCTCCATTGACAGTATAACCAATTAATTCATATCCTGTTCCAACAGGATAACCATTAAAACGAGCCATTTCATTTCCAATTTCTCTAAAAGTTGTTAAATCAGGCTCATCCGGCAAAGATGCATCTCCAAAAGCATGGATATAAACATTTGAATATGTGTGATAATGCATGACATTTATAAAGTTTCTATTGATTATGAAATCACGAACAGCTTGCGTTTCTGGCTCAGAAAAAGCTGAGTCTCCACGGTAGGTTGTATGACATGGATTCGGTGAAGATCCTGTATCATTTGCTCCCCAACCAAAACCATAATTTCTATTAAGATCTACGCCGCGGTCAGTCCCATTTCCACAATTGGTGTCCAATCGATTTTTACGATGCATTCCACCACCATTGGGTTGAATTGATTCGTTATAAACGTATCCATCAGGATTAACGACAGGTAAAAACCACATTTCTCTATTATTGACAAGGAACGTTAATTCAGGATCTGATTCATATTCTTCACCCATTAGTTGAACAAAGTAAAAAAGATTCATCATACCAACAGGCTCTCTAGCATGAGTTAGCGCTGTAAATAAAACTTCAGGCTCGTCTTCGTCTTGCTCGGGATTATCCGACACTTTAAAGGCCCAAATATCTCGTCCTTCAATAGATTGACCTAATATAATTCGTTCAGAAATTATATTAGGATATAGGTTTTGAAGCTCGTCAAATCGAGTGTTGAGTTCATCCCAAGTATAGTTCCCCTGCATAGAGCCCAAAGGGAATTCACGAGATGAAGCATTCGTGTTTTTCGTTTTATAGTGCATCGTTAAATCGGGAATTAATATTTCTAGATTCAATCCTTGGGCTAAAAGATTGATTGTTTGATCCAAAGTACTTGTTAGATCAATATAGACTCCTTTCTTCCCCGTGATATGATCCAATGGAATGCCTGCTTTAGCAACCATCTCCATATTCAATGGCGTTGGGTCGTATAATCGAACTGATTGATATACTTCATCAGCAAATGCAAACTGCCCCAGCAGAATTATCACTGAAATGACTTCAGCGAACTTCCAATTACGAATTAAACAGATTGTTTAATCCAATCAGTTGTCACGGACTTTGGCCTTGTAATTGGAATACCCAATGCTCTTTCCCAAACCATTTGGGAAATCATTCCCATAGTACGGGAGATACTAAATAGAACTGTGTAAAAATTAAATTCTTTCAATCCATAGTAGTATAATAATGACCCTGAAGCGGCATCCACATTTGGCCAAGGATTCTTAGCTTTTCCATGTTCTTGTAATACCCCTGGAACAACATTGAATAGTCGATCAACAATTGTAAAAACATCATCATCCTTAATATGTTCTTGACCAAATTTAATAAATGCACTAAATCGTGGATCTGGGCAACGTAAAACTGCATGACCATATCCCGGAATCACCCGTCCGTTTTTTAAACGATCCCAACAATACTGTTTCAATTCATCTTCTGATGGTACATCTTGAAAATCATCCCGAACACTCAAAACAAATTTTAAACATTCTTGGTTTGCCAATCCATGAAGTGGTCCCGCTAAACCATTAAGACCTGCTGTAACAGAATAGTAAGGATCGGACAATGCTGAAGCAACTGTATGAGATGCAAAAGCACTCACATTGCCACCTTCGTGATCACAATGAAGCATAAAGTATAATTGCATTAACTTATGAAAGTCACCTGTCTCATCTGGTAAACCAATCATATGTACAAAATTCCCCGACCAATCTAGATTGGAGTTTGGCGCTATTCTTTCACCTTTGTTGAATCGCATCCGATATATCCCAGCACCCAATGTTGGTAATTTTGCTAAGAGACGAATACCATCTTCTAATACTGCTTCCCAATATTCAGACTTTGGCATTCCATTGTCATATTTTTCAGCAAAAACACTTTCACCCTGCATGGCAAGAATCGCGGTATTAAACATTGTCATCGGATGAGCATCATCCGGCATTTCATTTAAAATTTTCCATACATAATCTGGAACTTCTAAATGAGATGAAAATTCTTTTTTGAGGTCAGATAATTCTTCTGCATTGGGAAGGCGACTGGTTAAAAGTAAAAAGAAAACTTCTTCTGGAGTAATGTGAGTAATCTCATTTAATGGGATACCACGTATAATTAATCCTTTATCCGCTGAAACGGAAGACGTATCACAAACAAATGCTTTTATTCCCCTTAGCCCGGAATAGGCTTGCGCAACAGTCACATCACTAATTTTTTGATCACCTTTTTCAGCAATGAGTTGTTTTATTTCATTTTGGACATTTGGGATTTGGTTTCGTAATTCATTTTTTAACATATTCATTTTATATACCTCATCGTTATAATTAATATTTTAGAGTCTAAATTTACTGAATAATTTGAAATAAAAAAATAAATCAGACTATCATTTAACTTAATAATTTGATTCATCTGCTAAAAAATCAATCTAATAATCGGACAATAATTCCAGATCTAAGTTTTGGCTCAAACCATGTAGATTTTGGTGGCATTACCTTCCCTGAATCTGCAACACTCAATAATTCATTAATCGAAACTGGATACATTGCAAAAGCAACTTTAGCATCCAACTGACATCGTCGTTCTAATTCTTCTAATCCTCGTATCCCACCAATGAAATCAATCCTATTATTTGTCCGAGGGTCATCAATTCCTAAGACAGGACTTAATAAATAATTTTGAAGAATAGTTGCATCTAATCCATCAATATTATCATTTGAAATTATTTTATCTTTGGCAATCAACTGAACCCATTTTTTATTAAAATACATTGAAAAAACATTCGGTGATTCCGGAGTTTGAAGCTTAGGCAATGGTTTAATACTGAAATTTATCTTTATCGCATCTATAAATTCAGTTTCAGATAATCCAAACAAATCCTTAACAATTCTATTATAATCTAATATTTTCATCTCATCATGGGGGAAAATAACAGATAAAAAATAATTATAGGGCTCATCGCCCTTATGATTTGAATTATTACTTTTTCGAATTTCTTGAACTCTAGATGCGGATGCGGCCCGATGATGACCATCTGCGATATATAGAGCTGGAATCGTATCAAAATATTTTGTGAGTATTGCTTGATTTAACTGTGATTTTATTTTCCACAATTTGTGAAAAGTGCCATCATCAGCCTGAAAATCAATATCTGCGTTTTGACATTTAAGATCAGCTATGTGGTTTTGAAAATAACCATCATTCCGAAATGTAAGTAAAATTGGGCCAGTATTGGCATTGGTAATTTCAATATGTCGAGTTCGATTATTTTCTTTCTCGGGTCTGGTTAATTCGTGTTTTTTAATCAGACCTTGATTGTATTCATCTATTGAAACTGCTGCTACAAGACCCGTTTGAGAATGACTATCATTTGATATTTCATAAATATAATAGCAGGAAGTTTCATCCTTAATGAGTTTGCCTGACTTGATAAAGGCATTAAGATTCTCAGCAGAATGATTATGAAGGATTTCACTTTCTGGAACATCGTCAAATAAATAGTTAGTTTCAGGTTTAATAATTTTTAAAAAAGAGTTTGAATTATTTTTTACAATGTCTCTAGCTTCATCTGATGATAAAACATCATAAGGTGGGGACGAAACTGTTTTTGCTAATTCAGGTGACGGTAAATATCCTTTGAAGGGCTGAATAATTGCCATTACGAATTAGAAATTAAAATAATTTTCGAGCAGATTCTAAATCTTCGATGAAATCAATCTCTAGACAAGGATATTTTGAAACATCTTCAAAATGAACATCAGTTTTATCTAATAAAGGTTGAATACCAGCTTCAAAATAATCGTTTACGCCTCCAGACAAAATTAGTTGATCCAGAGATTTTGAAAAAAGCCCCGTGAATTCTTTTGATAATTTTGCAACCCCAATAAATTCGCCTAAACATTGAGATTCAATTAATTCTTTTCCAATTGCAACAATCTTATTTTCACCGCCATCTATAACTTTTACTTCTTCTCTGCCACAAACTTTTGCATCAACTGCCAGAGCTGTTAAATAAGGAGAGTTTACCGTTTTACGTAATAGCGCCTTAGGATAAACGACATCTGCATTCATTAAAACATGTTCATCCGAACTCAAAATTTCTCGCCCAAGATGTACTGAATAAGCGGTATTGGTTTCAAAATAATGATGATTTACTATAAAATTAAAATTTAAGTTGGGGAAGTGAGATGTAACGTGGTCAATTAACATTTCACGATGATATCCAACAATCATGGTTATATCAATTATTCCTAAGCTTTCTAACGCCTCCAACTGATAATGAATAATGGGTTTGCCACCAACATCCAAGAGGCACTTAGGTGTATTGTAAGTATGAGGATAAAGTCGGCGCGATACGCCTGCTGCTAAAATAAATGCTTTCATAGTAGGGCAAAATTACCCGATTCAATCGCTCACACCAATTGGAATTCCTGACTTATTTAAAGCTTTTATGACTCTACTTGAAGCTTGTCCATCACAGGAGCCAAGAAATTGATTACGAGCGTTCTCTCGCAAGGAACATGATGATTTTGAATCATCATCTAATCCATTCTGAACTAATTGTAATAATAAATCAGGTGAATCACATAAAGTTGCAAAGTCTACTTCAGAAATTCTGTCATTATCCATCCGGTTTTTCAATAAGAAAGGGAATATTTTATATTTAAATCTTAATGTAGAATAAGTCGTCTGCACAATTGGCTTGTTTAATACCAAAAATTCAAATAATGTGGATGAATAATCTGTAATCAATATATCTGCTGTTTCATAGAAAGGAGTAATATTATATTGTTCAAAATTGGAAATTGTTATGAATGAAAGATCTTTTACTCGCTCTTCTAAAATATTTCGAATTTTAATATATCGAAGGTTAGTCCAATAAAAATGGTGAAGTTTAATTCTTACTTTATAGTCTTGAAACTTCTCTAATACAGGTATTGTTTTTTGAAGAGAAGAAGGGAAATATGTGGGAGCATATAGAATTTCTGGAATATTATTTTTATTTTTTAATCTATTATTTAAAGAATCTAACTTTGTAAATCCGGTTGTTATTGCATGATACCCTAATTCAATCAACTTGTTCGTTCTAGCTTCAGATTCAGTACAAACCAAATCAATATCTTTTGTCAAATCAGAATAATAAGACTGCTTCAAACCAATACCATGATATACCATAATACAAAAGGAGTTATTCGCTTTGATGGCCGATATTGATGATTTATTTCCTACAAAAATTAAATCAAAAGACATATCCTTAATAATTCTACGTCTTTGTGGCTCAAAATTTCCATGAACTAAATCTAATCTAAGCCGACCCATTTCTTTGATGAAAAGTTGTTTTTCTATTTTCGGTACGGATTGATTTATTGATCCGAAAATTTCGTGGCCACCAATTGTTTTTAATTTGGCAATAATTGGTTCAAATTGTGGCAAGTAATATAAATGATCAAGTTCAAAAAGAATTTTCATGGCTTTACCATTTTTCTAATTCGCCTTTTACGAAACCAGTTTGGAGTTTTTGGTTTTAATTTGGATACTTTATTTTCATTCAATATAGTTTTAATTGCATTTATCACACGCTCTGAAGATTTGCCGTCCGTATATGGATGAATTATGTCAATATATTCTTTTCGAATATTAGAATATTCATCTGGATCGTTAAGTGATTGATTAATTGCATTAATTAATTCACCCGAATCTTTAATATTGATTCCTTTATCTTTTCTTGTTTTGGCTCGATATGTAATAATGGGTCGATTAAATAAAAGATATTCATAAGTAACTGATGACGTATCGGCAATCATACAATCCGATGCAGCCATCCAAGGAATTATTGATAGATCGCGAATAATAGTAAATGTATCAGATTCTAATGAAAGATATTGATCAATTATATCTTTAGTTTCCAAATCATGAAATTTAATGCACCATTGCAACTCTTGGAATTGATGAGATTTAATGACTGAAAATAAGTCCGAAGCAGATGTGTATTTGGGTGAAAAAGTTGGTGCATACAAAATCATTTTTTTATTTGGATCTAGACCGAGTTGCTTTTTAGCATTTTCAACATTCATTTCAGATTGAATTAAGTCCATTTTAGACCACCCTGTTTCATCAACTAAAAATGTACCATGTATTTTTTGTAATTCTTGAAATTTTTCTGTCATAAAAGGACCTGGTGTACAGTAAAGATCAAAAAAATCTGTAATATCATAATGACCTTTTTTCTCTTCTCCTAACCCATGAAAAATTTGAACTTTTAATCCGGGCCAATAATCAGGAACTACATTCCCAGAAACAATAACAGCATCTGGATTGTACTGTAAAACTTCTTCGGTTGTAGAAAGAGCCTTTCCTTTTATTTGCAATGATAATGCAGTGCTTGCCTTGAACCAAACAAAATCAATTTTTTCCTTTTGGCAATAGGCTTGAATTGGCTCCAATATCGAAACTGAATATGGTTTTGTTATAAAACAAAGAACTTTCAATTAAGTCCTCAAATTTAATCGATTTAAAATTGCATCTCGAACACGTTCAGATGCTTTTCCATCTAATTTATAAAGCATTTTATATTGATATTCTTTCACAACATCCAATAAGTTATGATTTTCATTTAATGCTTTTTCAATCATCATTGGAAGATCTTTGGCTCTATCCATTTCAAAACAAAAATTCGCAATATCTTGATTCATTTCCTTACTGAGTCGCTTTCGAAACAATCGATATCGAAATAATTTGTGCGAAAGTTTAAGTCGATAGAATCGATTCACGATTACAGGTTTCTCCAAAGCTAACATTTCATAAATAGTACTTGATGCTTCTGTGAGTAATAAATCAGAAATTTTATAGTATGGAGTAATGTTATAAATTTCCGGCCCAAGTAACTTGATATGACTAAATTTTTCTGCAAGTTTATATACTAATTTTCGCTGAGCCTTTAATTTATATTGTGAAAATTCATCTAAGAAATATGTCCACATATGCGGTTTTAGAATAACATTATAGCCCTGAGTGTATTCTCCTAATTTCAAACCAAATCGTTCAATAGAACTGGGATAAAATGTTGGTGCAAAAAGTATCGTCTTTTTTTCAGGGTCCAAGCCCAACTTTTTTTTCAATAGATCAAATTCGGTGCGTTCTTGGTTAAATAATGGATCAAGTTTTGTGAATCCTGTTAAAGCTAAATCTGTTTCTATACCATGATTTCGTAATTGATCTAATCTATATTGTCCTTCAACGAATCGAATATCTAAACGAGCGCGATTATCACGCCAATATGATGGTTTCACACCAATGCCATGATAAATCATTCCAACCAATGTATTATCAGGAACAAATTGATTAAGTTTATAACGTGACCATCCACAAATAAATACATCTGGTGCTAATCGTTTTATTTTTTCAGCTCTAGCTTCTTCAGTATCAGCTAAGATTAATTCACCGGGCTTATCATTTAATATTTTTATACAAAGGTCTTTTTCTTCAGGCTTATTATGAGAAGCAGTTGAATGATATATTTTAAAACGATCATCTTTTGACAAAAGATCTATAACAGGATCAAATTGAGGAAGGTGGTATAAATGATAACTGTCAAACAGGATGGAAATCTTTTTCCCCATTTAACTATTTTACACTCATATTTTCATATAATTTTTGATAAAGACCACCTTTATTCAATAGAGATAAATGATTTCCGGTCTCCATAATACAGCCTTTATCTAGAACAATAATTATATCTGCTCGTTGAATTGTAGATAATCGATGTGCAATAACAAGGGTTGTTCGATCTCTCATTAAATTTTCTAAAGCTAATTGAACTTTTCTTTCTGATTCTGTGTCTAAAGAAGATGTTGCTTCATCCAAAATTAGAATGGGGGGATTTCGAAGAATTGCTCTCGCTATAGCTATACGTTGCCGTTGTCCGCCTGAGAGCTTTATACCTTTTTCTCCAATAATTGTTTGAAACCCCTGAGGTTGTTCTAAAATAAAATCATAAGCATTTGCTGCTTGAGTGGCCGCATTCAATTTTTCTTGAGTATAGTGTTCAATCCCATAAGCAATATTGAATTCAATGGTTTCATCAAATAAAATAGTTTCTTGTGTTACAATACCCATTTTGGACCTAAGTGAAATTAATTTCACATGTCTAATATCAATTCCATCAATAGAAATTGAGCCCGAATCAACATCATAGAATCTTGGAATTAAATCCGCAATTGTAGATTTGCCGGCACCACTCGGACCTACGATTGCTACAACCTTTCCTCTTGGAATAGAAAAGGAAACATCCTGTATGACGGGTGCATCAGCATCATAATTAAAACAAACTTTATGAAAACCAATTTCATTGGAAAATAGGGGTATATCTACTGCATCAGGACTATCTTCAATTTCAACGTGTGTGTCAAATATTTCAAAAACCCGTTCAGCTGATGCAACACCTTTTTGAAGGTTAATACTTACATTACTCAATAAACGAATGGGACCTAACACACTAAATAATATTAAAATAAATCGAATAAAATCTTCAGAATTCATGGTGCCCGTAACCAAAACATCCATTCCACCAATCCAAAGAAGAAGCACACCTATAATTGCACCAATTGTTTCAGTGATGGGTGATGCGGTAAGCCGTAATCGAGCCCTTTGAAAAATTAACTTATAATATTGTTCTTGCTCTTTTTTAAATCTTTTTCGCTCATAATCTTCTGTGCCAAATGCTTTTACAACTCGAACTGAATTAAGGATTTCATTTAAAATTCCCATAATCCCAGCAATTTGTTTTGCAGTTCTTCTAGATTTTCTTCGAATACTTCGCCCAATCCAAAATATTATAACTCCTGTAATAGGAATTATAACCGTGGCATAAAGTGCTAGTTTTGTGTTGATTACAAACAACAATGTTATAAACATCAAAATATTTATCGGTTCTACAAATACTTTATGAAAACTAGTTCCAAGTGCAACTCGCATATTGGAAACATCCGTTACAATTATAGAAGAAAGTTCTCCTGTGCGAGTTTTATCAAAAAAAGATAAAGACAAGGAATGAAAATGATGATATAACTTATTTCGAATTGATGTAATTAAATTGAATTGGACATAAGATAAACAGATATTTTTTATATAAAGAAAAATATTTTTCACAACAAAAACGATTAGTATTGTTATACATAATACTTTTAAAGTTTCTCTAGGTGTCTCTCTAAGAATAATCTCATTTGTCCAATATTTTAATTGATCATTAAGAGTTAATATTTGCCCCGATAAGGCAGAATGTTTTTCAATTAACTGATCAAAATCAGTAAGAATATTGTTTATGAGAGATGCTGTTAACCAAATAGAGAGACTATTAAAAACAACATAAAACAATGAAGCAATTGTTGAGACCAATAAGATTGGCCAATATGGGAGAACTAATCTCCCGAGACGTGCATAAATATTTCGTGACATAATTTAAAACTTAACTAGAGAATACCATTTTTTGATGAGGAATATTTGCTTCATAAAAAATCTCTCCTTTAGAAATAAACCCGAGTTTTTCATAAAACTTGATAACCGATTCTTGGGCATTAAGATAAATATATTTATCATGTTTTAAATAATCCAAAATAAAATTCACCATTGCTTTGCCTACACCCATATTCTGAAATTCGTCTAATACAGCAAAACGCTCTAATTTTATGCCATGATCAATTTTTCGCCAACGAGCTGTTCCTACTGCTTGATTATTAATAGTTGCTAAAATATGATTTAGATCAAAAAGATTATCATCCAGCTCTAATTCTTCAGAAATATTTTGTCCAATTATAAAAACTTGTTTTCGAATAAACAAACACGATTGAAAATCAGATTCGTTTTTTATAATCTTTATATCAATTTTCATAGGTCAAATTTCGGGTATTCATTGGCTGGGTGAAATGTAAATGATTATAGAAATTGGAATTATATATTTGGAGATTTCCTTTAATCCAAACCAAAAAACTTTATATTGATTCAACGTGCTTCTTCATTATAGGATTAGTTAACGTGGTTGTAGATTCTCGAATCAAATAATAATTATATTTATTCATATGAAAACTCCTGCTGGTATTTACATCCATATTCCATTTTGTGCAATAAAATGTATGTATTGCGACTTTTATTCAATTGCAGAAAAGGAAGATGCTATTCCTCGTTTTGTAAAAACAATTGTTTCAGAAATAGAGCAGTGTAATGTAGATACAACTAATTGGAACATTAATACAATTTTCATTGGCGGTGGAACACCCAGCTTATTGGATTCTGAACATATTGAAATTATCTTAAAAGCACTTCAAACTAAATATGACTTATCACAACTTTCTGAATTCACAATAGAAGCAAACCCCGGAGAAGCTCCGAAAAATCGATTAATCGATTTTCGAAGTCTAGGCATTAATCGACTTTCAATTGGCGTTCAATCTTTAGAACCGGATATTTTAAGATTTTTGACAAGAATTCATACTGTTGAGCAGGTTTTTGAGACTTTTGAAAATGCTCGTTCTGCAAGATTTGATAACGTGAATTGTGATTTAATCTATTCTATTCCAGGTCAATCCTGGGATATTTGGAACCGTGATCTAAATAAAATATTAGATTTGGGACCCGAACATATTTCCGCATATACCCTCACTCTCGAAAAAGGCACGAACCTTTTTAAACTTGTGAAAGGAAAGCAGGTAAAGATGCCTAATGATGATAAAACTAGTAAATGGTTTTTGAAAACACATGAAATTTTTGATTCAAGAGGATATCCAAGTTATGAAATTTCCAATTTTTCACTACGAGGATTTGAATGTTTACACAATCTTCATTATTGGAAAATATATCCATACCTTGCATTTGGACCTTCAGCTCATGGATTTGATGGAAAAAACCGCTGGTCAAATATTCGACATTTAGATGGATACATGGATAAAATTGAATCTAACAAATCCCCTATTACATTCAGAGAATCATTAACTGAAAATCAAATTCAAAATGAAAAAATCGGATTTGGTCTCCGAATGGCAAAAGGAATAAATGAAAAGTTGGTAGATAAAGATATTTTAAAAAAGGCTATTCAAAAATGGCCTAATTGTATTCATGTGCAAAATCATTTCATACAACTAACACAAAATGGACTTGTTTTTGCCGATGCAATTAGCGTGGATTTAATGCTATAAATGAAAATTAAAATAATTGAACTAGGAGGAAACCCACAATGAAAAAGCTAAATAATTTTTTAACAAAAAAATTATCTACATTATTTATTCTTATAATATTCTCAAGTTGCGCATCAAATTATGGTCCATTGAATTCCAATGGCGGATATAGTGAAATAATAAAAGATGATATAATTCAAGTGACCTTTCAAGGAAATAAGCAACAAAATCAGAATGAAGTCAGAATGCTTCTAATTTATCGCTGTTCAGAAATAACACTGGAGAATGGGCTCCAACATTTTATTTTAATTGAGGATAAAAGTTATAAGCATATCGGCAAGAAGGAATTTGGTAATTCAGACTTCTCTTTTGAAACCACTGCATCTATGTCAGGTGGCACGAATAACCGGGTCAAAAGTAATTTTGGGCCTCAAGGTACGAATTCTTATTTTGTCGGGATTTTTTCTATTAAAATGTTAGACAAGGCAAGCAACCGTTCAGTAAACGCTTCAACATTCATCCGAAACAACGCACATCTAGTTAAAAATTAATATGTGAAATGTTTTATCGTTTCACCTTCATCACCAATTCCAGTCATGGCTTCAATACCCATCTCAATGTGAAGATCTACATATTGCCGGGTGATTTTTATATCTGACTCTTCTGTTTTAACCCCTTCAGGCGTCATAGGTGTATCAGACACGAGTAATAAAGCGCCACGATCAATCCCATTTGCAAATCCTGTAATAAAAATAGTGGCGGTTTCCATATCGATTCCTATAGCTCTAACTTTACCTAAATATTTTTTGAAATCTTCATCATGTTCCCAAACTCGACGATTTGTTGTATAAATAACTCCTGTTCGATATTCTAACCCTTTTTCAACTAAAATCGACGATACATGTTTATGAAGTTTGAAAGATGGCATAGCAGGAACTTCTTTTGGAAAATAATCATTACTGGTCCCTTCTCCTCGAATTGCTGCAATCGGAAGAATAAAATGGCCTAATTCAGTCGAATGTTTTAATCCTCCACATTTCCCTAGAAACAAAACACCTTTTGGGTGGATACTTGAAAGTAAATCCATTATCGTTGCAGCGTTTGCACTCCCAATCCCAAAATTAACAATACTGAGTCCTTCATGATTAGTAGCTGATGTCATGGGACCGCCTTTACCTAATACTTCAACATTAAATTTTTCTGCAAATTTTTCTACATAATTTTGAAAATTAGTAAGTAAAATCCATTCGCCGAATGCATCGGGTTCAGTTCCCGTATATCGTTTTAACCAACTTCTTGTTATACTTTGTTTATCTATCATAGGTCTAAAGTTAATGAAATTGGGCAATGGTCGGACCCTAAAGTTTTATCTTGAATATCTGCATCAATACATGTCTCTAGCAGGCCTTCATTCACAAAGAAATAATCGATACGCCAGCCAATATTTCTATCACGCGCGCCTGTTCTGTAGGACCACCAAGAATATCGATCCGCTTCTTCATGGAACTCACGAAATGTATCTCTCCACCCATGAGCAACATAAGTGTCCAATTTTTCTCGTTCGATAGGCATAAATCCGGATGTTTTCATATTGGCTTGGGGACGGGCTAAATCAATGGGATGGTGAGCTGTATTCCAATCTCCGGCAACAATCACATTATTCCCCGATTCAACTTGTTCATTTATTATTGGAAGAAGTTCATCGTAAAAATCCAATTTATAATTCAACCGAATGTCATCTTTTTGTCCATTCGGAAAATAAATATTATAAAGAAGAAAATTTTCATGTTCCGTAATAAGTACCCTGCCTTCTCTATCAAATTTTTCTATCCCTAATCCTTCTTGAACAAATAAAGGTTCATTCTTACAAAAAGTTGCAACACTAGAGTACCCTTTTTTCTCAGCTGAATGCCAAAAAGTATGATACCCATGGTCTTTAAGAATTTCATTCTTCAGCTGATCTTTGTGGGCTTTTGTTTCCTGTAAACAAACAATATCTGGTTGTTCGTCTTCTAACCAATCTAAAAATCCTTTTTTGACCGCAGCACGAACGCCGTTTACATTCCATGATATGATTTTCATTTTTATTCCCTAATTATAGTAGTCAAGTTTAAACCAAGATTCATTAAGGAACAAAAATTCGTTCTATTTTATCTGAAGAGATTGCACCAAATAAACCGTATCCACCTTCGATTCCAAATGACTTTCCTGTGCTTCCGCCATCGCCTAAGATAAAAGAAATGAATTCATCCTCATCGCCATTTTCTATAAAATAAGCATAATAATTTGGTTCAATGGATTCCAAAGTAATTTGAAATGCAACTGGTCCATCTTCTGCATTGCCCCACCAATCTCCACAATCTTTTACTCTCGATGTCCAAATTGTATCCATTTCTGATGCTATAATTCCACTTTGATCCGATCCACAATAAGAATAATTCTCATATTTTAAATAGGTTTTAATTCGAAAAATTCCGTTATCAGAAACAGGGGAAAACGCCACAGAATACGGCGCTTTATTTGATACGGAATCGGAAACACTTTCTTCTCGAATATTAGGACGAAGTGGCACCGTTACACTACCACTCACGCTCCGACCATCAGGCGTTTCTACTAATAAATTGTAGGTCTCACCGGGAATGGGATGAAAGGTATCTGTAGTGTCAATATATTTGGATTCATTATCGTATGAATACCAAATGGAATCAGGTTCATCATAAAAGATCCAATTCGTATCTCCATGAGAAATTATAACTGTTGCATCAAGAACATCATATCCCGATTTGTAAACATCATCGATATAAAAATCTTCAGATGAATCCTGACCATAATAAACCGTATCTGAGCCGAGATATACTTTTTCAATATCTTGCAGGCGCAGTGTTTGATTCACAATCACAAACCCGTAGCTACTATCTGGTTCTGCTACCAACAAAGCAAAGACATTCAAAGTAGATTCATGATCAGATTCCACTGACTGCCACCCCCAATCGCCACAA
>JABIHN010000086.1 GCA_018649625.1 Fidelibacterota bacterium
ACCATCAATTGAAACATTGGCAACATCACGTTCATCTCCTGTAAATTGAACAGGGATAGTCATAAACGTTGATTGAATAGCTTCAATTTGGCCTCCTTCTAGATTTGCAGCCAATACTTTCAATTTACCTGGTTCAATTTCTGTATAAGATAACATTACATTTTCTTGGAAAAGAGGTAAAGTCGGTGACAATACATTAATTAATGAAGGGTTGAATTCTAAAATAAATTCAATACCACGAATAGGACTATTGTATTCTATGTCAAAATTCAATACTGAATTATCATAATCAGTGAAAAGGTCAATAAATGCTGTTTCATTTGCATCGAATTCAATTGTTCTTCCAGTTCCACCAAATATAATATCCACAATCATGACAACATCAGCAATGTTAATTGATTGATCCATATTCACATCAACATTTCTAAATTGATCTTCAGAAGGCATATCAATATCAAGAATAAAATCAATAACGGCTAGTATATCAGAAATATCCACATCACTGTCAAAATCCGAATCACCTAATTTAAAGGGAACAGAACAAGCTATATTAGAATGACGAGATTCTAAATCTCCATAATTATCCGTTGCCCAATAAGCGGATATATTATAGCAATATTCCAAATAATTTGGACTTGCACTCACTGTGGCAAATGTATCATTTGTAGCAACAACAAAGGTTTCATTATCATTCTCATCAACACTATAAACTCGATACTCTATCAAATCATCTCTATCTACATTCGTTGGAGATGGATTTACAGGTATATACAATTCATTTAATTGTGTCATAAAATCGGGATAAACAATATCAGTTTCAGTAACAGATTCATCTGAATTATAATTAGAAAATCGCCCAATTGAAACTAAAGGTTCCTCAATCCTGTCTCCTGAAGAAGAAAGAGCATAATTTGAACGACCAGGTGCTCCCATAAATTGTGCAAGAATACCAAAATCCCCCGTTAAACCTGGATCTCCAGCTACTACATCAAAAATAGTTCCCCATTCACCACCTGTCGATACCCAATTCCTATCATAATACTCAGGAGATTGAGGCTCATTGTCATTAGCAATGGCTAAAAAACCAGAACTATTCTCATTAACGACGATATAAATATCACCAGAAGTGATTTCTACCCCTACTCCTGAAACATCAAATTCATATTGAACAAGTTCATCTGGAGCAGATAAATCAGCCGATGGGACAAGATTAATTGGGTCTCCTACGGGGCCAATTAATAAACCATCAGGGTCAAGATAAACATCAATCGATGCACCCACAGCTGATGCACCTCCTTGTAAGGACACAACAAAACCTGTGAGCATAGCAGGATAATTTGATGGCGTAAACCTTACGCTAAATTGACATGTACCACCACATCCTATTTGCCCTTCTAACACTTCATCGTAATAAGCAAGATCATATAATGCGACTCCACCAGGTGTTCTCCATTCTAAATAAATTTCTTCGTCTAACGGGGATGCATTTAACCCAACAGGACTAGGCATATCAGGACTCAAAACAAAATTTTGAGTTGTAGGGTCTGCTTGTGCTAATACTTCCACATCTTCATTCGATGAATAAAACCCCGATCGTCTTGCCATGATTGGGTTTATTCCCACATCTAAATTCCATAGTGTATATGAACCGTCCAAATCTGTTGTATCTGAAACGCCTCCAGATGAAACTATCACACTATCTAAAGCAGCTCCATTGGGATCAGAAATAATTCCGGTAACATCGCCAAAAACATAAATGGATTGTACAATTACCGTTAAAGGAGAACTCTCATAATTTATATCCCCTTCAGCTCCTTCATAAACAGAAGTAACTCCCAATGTATATTCTACTTCATTATCTAGACCATAAACAGTATACCCAGTTGTATCAAAAATATCTGTATTATCCAAAACATTATCTAAATATACATTATATCCAAGAAAGTCATATTCATTGCGGCTAGTTCTACTAGCTGATGTCACTGAAAAATTATCAATCAGATACGAATTTATATCATACGTTGTAGCGCCATATGCATGAAAACGAACTTGGATATTTTCAGATAAACCTGATACTTCATAAGTGAAATTTGTAAACGGAAAATCTTCACCCGAATTATCTAATGCTTCCAATACGGTCCAATCAGCATCAGATCCGGTTTTATACTCAATCGATAAAAATTCTGCACCTGACGTAGCCCAATTATCAAATTCAAAATCGAAAGAGACAGAAACTTCTGTTAAATCACCTAAAGGTAAGACAGGCGCATATAAACTTTGGTCATATTCTTGAACAGATGGACTCCAATTAAATCGAAAACATGGTGTTGGGTTACCACCAATATCATCATAAATCCAATTCTCTCCACCATCAACCAACCAAAGATCAAGTAAGCCACCTTCGTCAAAACTTTCTTCATAGGGAATCCCTAAAACTAATACATCTGGTGATGTCCAATAAATCGAGACTTCTTCATCCCAAACTTCTGCATAAAGATTAGTTGGAGGCATAGGGTCAAAAGTACTTGGTGTTGCACATTCTGTATTGGTTGCTTCTGATTCACCTTCATCATAAACAGTTGTTACATAATAACAAAATTCTTCACCATTGATTAATGAACCATGCGTATAGCTTAATTCTGTTGTTTCAGTTAAAATTGAATTATTAGAAGCATTATATACTCGATATGCGGTAAAAGTACCACATTCTTCAGGTATTTCCCTGGATGAATTATTTTGAACTGTATATCGTAATGGATCTGTAACGATGATTGTAAAATCAGCAATTAAACTTTGGTCCAATCCCTGTTCTTCCATCTTTGTAATTTCAATTGGCCATACCGTTTTAATGGAGTTATTTACGTATCCATTGCTTTCATTTCGGCCTACAACACTTACAGATAATTCATAATTCCCGATTGCCCCACCATATCCATCTACAACTACATAATATTGACCTGGTTGTAAAGTAACACCCATGAGGGAAGAAAATAGTCCATTAACTTCGCACGTAAAATCATCATTATAATTCCCCGTAGATGTTGGTGTTAGACAATCTTGTCCATTCGTGAAAATTTCAAGTTTTGTATCATAGTCAGTATTTTCACTACATAAGGTAAAATCAAATGTTGTTGCCTCACTTACATTTAATGTATAAGCAACATCCTCTCCTTGTGACCCTGCTACAGGCCAATCATCGCCCATTCCAGAATTATTACCTTGATGTGAAAAAGGTAATGCATCTATGGCGAAATCACCACAACCAATATTACCGATTGGTTCTCCCCAAGCGATTATATTTTCTTGATCCCCACCAAAAACAGTCAATCCAGCCGGAGGACATAGTTCTTCTTGAGCAAACAAGTTTATACTGAATAAAAAGGATATGATTGGTACGATTAACTTTTTAGACACGGTAGTATCTCCTAATAAGTATTATTAAAAAAATAACTTGGTTCATAGTATTAAAGAACTTTGGATACGCAAATTTAATGAAACTCACCTACTTTTCAATCAATTTTATCTAGAAGATTTACTGATAAATGGAGCATTAATAATCTATAAACTTTTTTGCAAACTAATAATCCAATTTCTCCAATCTATATGTGGATTATTATATGCTTTATCAGGTAAAATATAAAATGGTAAATCAAATCGTACATACAATTCCTTTTCAAAAATATTAGTATTGAACCGTAGTCCTACACCTGCATCTCCGAGAGTTCTTGATATATATTTCGAGGTCATTTCCCCTGTATCTTGATTCAATTTATCCCAAAACAATCCACCATCAACAAATAATGCAAATTCAATTCCAAGATTCAACTTACTAATTGACTTTACAATACTAACTTCAGAAGAGAATGCAGCCAATGCATCTGCCATTCTTACTTCTTCGCCAACAAACCCACGTAGATTCCCATCCCCAGGTAAATGATAATGGCTCACCAAAGATTCACCTTCTGACACTTCTAGTCCATATAATTGATCAACAAGGTAATTTTTTCGCACCATATCATTGGAACTATTTCCTTCAATATTATAGCCTTCTTGACCTGGAATGCCTTTTTTATCAGCCCATATTTTTCCAATAATAAATCGTTCATTTATTTTGAACATTTTCTTCCGAGCAGTGTAGGTACCTGTTGCAGTTAATCTTGTAAAATTCCAATCAGATAAACTTCCCAGAGATGATGCACCATTCACTTTCATATCAACAGGGCCTAATTCTGACGACCATTCTAAATATCCAACACCTAATTTTCCACTAGAATCATACCCCAAAGATTTAGCGCGAGTACTGTCGGATTTGGGTTGAATATAGAATCCCAATGAAAATGTATGGGTAGAAGTTCGGCTATAAACACGATTCCATTGTTTTTCAATTTCACCACCAAATTCTAATACCCCTGGGCGATCAAAAGCCCAATAATGAAAGGTTGTTCTAGGAAAGTAGTGAACTGCTTGACGCCAGCCACCTAAATACCAATAAAGATCATGAGTTTCGTAAGCATAATTAGCTTGAACGGACGTTCCTTCGTAGGGACCATAATCAAAATCCAAAGTTAACCCCGGCGCAAAACCTGAAGTATTGGGATGATAATAAAAGTTTGGCATCCAACTAATAACATATGCATCTCGAGGATTATGCCAAAGTCCCGGCCAAGCAAACAAAATGGTTTTTTTCATATCTGTTGAATTATTTCTATAATCCAAATCAACAGTTTGAACATCAGGGTCGATTGTAACAGAAATAGGTTTTTTATCTACGGAGTACGTAAATATATCATCATATCGCCAGAGATGATTTTTCCACCATCTTCGATTTGTAGTACCATCATCAAATTTAGTTTCAACAAGTAGTGGTAAAAATCGTTTACCAATTGCTTTTATTCCTAAATTGACAGTCCAAGTTCCATCTATATTTTTTTGTGTTTTGAAAGATGAAATTCCATAATCCAAATGATGAGTTGTGTGAAGCCATGGGTCAAAGAACCAATCTAGCTCTCTATCGGTAAACTCTTCAATTGCGGAGACAAATCTTTGTTCATTTACATGCTTCAATTTCCATTTATCATAATAATGTTGAATGGCAGCATAATAAAGCGAATCACCCAAAACATATTTTAATTCAGTTAGCATCAATGATGGTTTCGTATAAGCATTTCGCCCATAAGCAGACCCATTATTAAAAAGATAAGACGATCGACTGATATTTTCATCATGACCACTTCTCATAAATGTAATGGTTCTCCATTGATCAGAATGAAGGTCATTATCAAGCGGCCAATATTTCTTTGGAAATTGGGATAAATCCTCATGCAGTTTTAATTCAAAACCATGATCACCATAACGATTCATTAAATAATGAGATGTTTGTGTACTTGTAAATCCTTCATCCAACCAAGGAGAATCCACCTCATTATTTGCTAAAATTCCATAAAAATAAATATGACCATATTCATGTACAATTAGACCTTCACTTTCTCTGCCATTCATCACCAACATAGGATATTCCATTCCACCATTTTTAACTCGATCAACGGTCGTGACTTGAGGATAAGGATATTTTCCGAATTTTTCTTCTAACCAAGCAATAGCGCGAATTGATCTTTTCAAAACATCTTTTGACCATTTATTACCGCGACCTTTATCATAAAGAACATGAACATCAATATCACCATGAGCTCCACCTTCATAAAGAAAATTCTTTGAAGCTACCCAGGCGAAATCATGTACATTTTCAGCAAGAAATGTAACAATTCTTCTTTCCAATGAGTCAGGTTTAACATAATTGGAATCATAGATATCAACCCAAGTACCAAAATCGATAGATGTATCAACGGTGACCTCTTCCCATCCTGGGTCTCCATGGGTTACAACGCCAGAAGCACCAATGACAAATGCTTTTGGAAGATCAAATGTCACTTCAAAGTCGCCAAATTCACCGTAGAATTCACCTTCGGCATGAAAAACATCTGCATGCCATCCATCTTCATCATACACCGCCATTTTAGGATACCATTGAGCCATATTGTATTGTTCTTTATAATACCCAGCTCGTTCCACCATTTCGCCAATATGATGCGTCCAATTTAAATCGATTCGAAATGATTGACCTGGTCCAATCTTTTTTTTGAGAATGGCTTTTAAAATTGTATCATCTATATTATACTCTTTTAATATAGAAATCTTATGAAGCCATGATAACTTTTCTTTTTGCACGGCAACATTAAAATCATGAATGTCGATTTTGCTGATAAATCCTTCTAATTTATCCTGGAAATATTTTGCTCGAGAAGCTCTACCTGCATTTCCTGCATATTCTCTTGATTTTACAGATTCAACCTGAAATGCATTGGGATAAAGATGAATGTAAAACCGATCGAGAGAATCAGGTGAATTATTTGTATAGTGGATGGTTGTAAATCCTGTTATTTGGTGCAAGGAATCAACCAGCGTAATTTCCATATTATAATCTACTTTTTGCTGCCAGTATCCATCCAATGGGTCAGCAAAAATAAGAGATAAAAAGTATAAAGTAAGAGGAATGAGTGACCGAATTGCTCTCATAAATTTTCCTAATTTAATGTAGAAATAATTTTGTGTTTATAAATAAGGTTTCAGATCTTTATAAAATATTTCTTCAGATCGAGGTCCTACATATCGTTCGCGAATAACACCATCACGGTCAATAATAAATGTAGTTGGGATACCATTAATTGGCTGCCCTGTGGCTTTTCCGTAATTCGAAGTAACAACTTGAGTTTCATTCCCTTCAATATCTGTTAAAAGGGTATAGTTAATATTCCACTTATCAGAAAACTCTTGAATCTTTTCAGCTGAACCAGATGTCAGGGTAATGCCAACAATCTCTAAACCATCTTTTTTATATTTTTTTGATAAGTTCACAAAATCAGGAATTTCACGACGGCACGGTCCACACCAAGTTCCCCAAAAATTAAGTAAAACTACTTTTCCTTTTAAATCACTTAAAGAAACCCAATTCCCATTAAGATCTGCCAGTGTAAAATCAGGTGCATTAATTCCACCCTGTTTTTTCCCCTCATTTGATTTTTGAGATGATGCAGTACTTTTAGTTTTAGAATCTGTTGTTTTTTGTTGTGCGGTTCCATTGTCGCAAGAAACAAAAATAAAAGATGACACTAAAATTAGACTTAAAATGTTTTTCATTGTTTTTCCTTAGTTATTAGGGTTTTACAAACCTTTATCGAGAAACTCGACAAACTTTTCTTTATTCCGTGAAAGACCTGGGAATGTAGCAATTATTTCATCATTTGGAGATAAAATCGCATAGAAAGGTAGAGCTGCTGTACCAAATCGTTCAATTTCATATTTTTGCTTTTCACGATAATTATTTCCACCATCCGTATAGAGTGAAACTAGATTGAATTTTTCGAATTTTTCTTGTACTTCAGGTAGCGTAAAAATATTGGATTCCATCCACCGGCAATTTGTGCAAGTATAACCTGTAAAATCGACAAATAGTGGTTTTCCATTGGATGCAGATGCTAAAAATGCATCTTCAAGTTCCATAAACCATTTAAAATCTTCAGGACTGTGTGTACCTCCACTATTCGATGATTCTGACATATTATTATGAATAATTGGTGGAAGATAGGATTCAATTAATCCATGAATTTTTTGCCCGAATAATCCGGTTCCTAAATAAAGTGAAAATGTTAAGAACACTATACTAATTAACATTCTCGGAACACTAATCGTTTCGAGTTTTGAATCATGGGGTAATTGTATTTTTCCAAGTAAATATAGTCCTGCAAAACAAAAGATAACCGTCCATAATGCTAATACGCTTGAATGAGTTAAGAATCCCCAACCCCAAACAAGGTCAGTATTACTGAAAAACTTGAAGGCTGCAGCCAATTCTAAAAATCCCATGATGACTTTTACTGAATTAAGCCACCCACCCGATTTAGGCATTCTTGCAAGATATTGAGGAAAAAGCGCTAGAAAGAAAAATGGCGTAGCAAATGCTGTAGAAAAAACAGCCATTCCCAATACAGGCCAAAACCATTGACCTTGAGAAGCAGCCACCAATAAAAGCCCAACAAATTGAACCGTGCAAGTAAAAGATGTTAAGGTAAATGTTAATGCCATAAACAGAATTGCTGCATACCCCGATGTAGTTTGCTCTTTTTGTAACGTGAAATTTTGTAATGATGTCGGAATTTGGATTTCATACATTCCAAAAAGTGATAACGCAAAATAGGTAAATAAAGACCCGATAAAAATATTCATCCAAGGATTTGCAGCCAATTGATTTGCACCAGAAGCGCCTAAGAGAACCGCAAGTAATATTCCTAATACTGAAAAAGTGAAAATAATTCCCAACGCATAAACAGTCGCTTGTTTAATTGGGCTAATTCCTTTCTCATCTTCACCCTGTTTGGTAAAGAATGAAACTGTAATAGGAATCATTGGAAAAACACAAGGTGTGAGTAAAGCTAAAAACCCCATGGAAAGAGATAGAAAAATAAAAGACCAAAATCCTTCTTGAATGGCTTCACTTAAATTGATATCATCAGAATCTGAAATGGATACTGGCTCAATCTCAATAGCTGTATTTTGCGCTTCCCCTTCAATAATTTGAATAGGAACAATCACTGACTTAGTTGTAGGCGGATAACACAATCGTTCGTTACAAACCTGAAAATAAAAATCTACTGTTACTGTATAAGTGCCTGGTTTTAAATCTGATTTCATTTTTACCGGAACAATAAAATTCGTTCCATTATTATGAAAATATGAATAAGTATCAAAACCTTCATCCCATTTTTTTATTGGCTCGGGTTCATCAATCTTGCCAACTTGTTCAATTCCTTCTCCAACTACTGCAATATTTGTAGGTGTAGGGCCATCACTTATTTCATAGATTGAATATATATGCCACTGTTCTTCCATGGAGAGAGTCACTGAAATTTTCGCTACTTCTCCTGCACGAATTTCTGAACCTGATTCTGCTGACACAGACAAAGGATTTAGCTGAGCATATAAGTTGCTCAAAAATAAAAAAGTAAATAATATTGTTTTCATATTGATTTTAAGCTATTTATAGATGGGAAAAGTAAAGTGTTTCAAGTGTTATCTCAACCATTGTTTCATTTTATAAAAAAGAGAATTCTTTTTATCTATTTCATTTCTTAATTGATCAATACATAGCTTCGCTGCTTTTCTACCATTTTCCACTAATGTATCAAATTCTTGAAAATCTGACCAATGAAGGCCTAAAGTATCCGGTTTAATCACAAAATCGGCTTTTTGAGCTAATTCTGATTTTAATCGAAGAGATGTTACCATATCTGCTCGTTTCATAATTTCTATCATGTTAGGTTTATTCAAGAGTCCCAATTTATACCTTGAAATATCCACAGCTAAAATAAAGTTACAACTTCCTTCTAAAACGGGTACAGGAATCGGCATACTCACGCCACCATCCACAATTAAATCAACCTTATTTCTTGTAGGTTTAACATATCCCGGAATTGAAGAACTTTGAACCAATGCTTCTACCAGATTACCTGTTTCAAAAATTACGTCTTTACATTTTTGGAGATCTGTTGCTACGACTTTCATTGGGATGTTCAATTCTTCAAATGATTTCACAGGTAACAAATAAGAAATAACCTTTCGAAGTGGATCTTGATTTACAATCGATTCACGATTTAATCCCATCATAAGTACATAATGATCTTTTACTTTTTTAGCAATTTGATCCAATACTGAATCAGGGTTTCTATCATTGAGTAATTTGCCTGATCGAAGCCCATCAAATTCTTCACTGTTCATGAACTTTCGAAAATGATCTTCCACCCAAAACGGATCACCTGATCCAGCATACATAGCACCGATAATGGAACCGGCACTAGTTCCTGCTATCAAATCTATTTTTATATTAGCTTTGTGTAATTCCTGTAATACGCCAATATGAGCAGCGCCTCTTGCACCGCCACCACCTAATGCTAACCCTAAAAAGGGTTTTGTCATTTATCTCGCTTTTCCATACGAACTTGCATTTCAACACGCTGGTCGGGATTATCACGTCCATCTCTTGGTAAACTTACAATTCTATCAATCACTTCCTGACCTTCAATTACTTGACCGAAAACAGTGTATTGACCATCTAGATTTGGTACATCACCAGCACAAACAAAAAATTGGCTTCCACCGCTATCGGGATGTCCTGACCTTGCCATTGAAAGAATACCATGACGATGTTTAATATCATTGAACTCAGCAGGAATATTCCAAGATTTAGGATCATCTTCATCGCCAACACCAAAATATTTTGCTGCATATCCACCCATTCCATACATGGATTTATTATCACCTTTTGTATTTGGATCGCCACCTTGGATAACAAATCCAGGGATAACACGATGAAAAATGCTTCCGTTATAATACCCGCTTTCTGCATGTGTTTTAAAACTTTCAACATGTTTTGGTGCGGCTTCGTCAAAAAATTCTACAACCATTTCACCAAATTGGGTGGATATGATTGCTACATCTTTTTGGGGTGTTTCACAACTCACTGTTATTGCTCCTATTATTATTAATTGGGTTATTATTTTTTTCATGATAAATATCGACTCCCTGGTTTTTGAATTGGGATAGCTTTTAGTTCTTTAGGAATTTCATTAGTTCCATAACTGATTGCATCCATTTCTACGATTGAAAATTGCTTTGAATGTAATTTGGCATTTCCACTACTTCTATCCACTAACACACTTACACCCAAAATGTTTCCACCTGCATTTTCCACAAGATCCATAACTTCTTTTACTGAACCGCCAGTGGTAATGACATCTTCAACAACTAATACTTTTTCGCCTGGTTTAATTTCAAAACCGCGTCGTATAATCATTTTTCCATCTATTCTTTCAGCGAAAATGGTACGACATCCTAATTGAGCTCCCACTTCTGTACCAAGCACAATTCCACCAATGGCAGGAGAAATGACGACATCCGGTTCAAGATGTTCAAACTCATCAGCAATAATAATCGAAAATGCAGTTAGATAATCTGGATGTTGTAACACTTTTGCACATTGAAAATAAGAAGCGCTGTGTCGGCCAGATGTGAGAACAAAATGTCCATCTAATAAGGCATCAGTCGATCGAAATATTTCTAACATTTGACTTTTATTGATCATAACTATTTATCCTTTATTGAAAGAATCACGCATTTGATTTACATAATTTTCAGCTGAAAACCGAATTGCCTTTTGACTCATATCTCCGGCAAAACTAATTCCACGAGAAATATTTATTAATCCAACACTTGACTTATTTCCTACCTTTAAACTATGAATAAGTTCTCCTCCTTGTGCACCGACTCCGGGAATTAACAAAGGTAATTCAGGCACCACATCTCGAATTTGATTCAATTCTTCTGGTGCAGTAGCGCCAACAACAAGCCCAACATTGTTTTTTTCATTTAATTCATTCGCCCATTCTGCAACTTTTATATATAATGGTTTCCCGTCTATCAACTGATTTTGAAAATCTTCTGCGGATGGATTAGATGTTCGACATAAAATAAAAACTCCTTTTTCTGGATCATGAAGAAATGGGTCAATACTATCTCGTCCCATGTAAGGACTCAATGTAACGCAATCAAATCCGAAGTGGCCAAAAATACTATCAGCATACTGTTTAGCTGTATTGCCAATATCTCCCCTTTTAGCGTCTGCTATTTTAATATGATCATCGCCAATATAAAGTGCCGTTTCTTCTAACCATGCAAATCCTGCTGCTCCCCACCTTTCAAAAAATGCAAAATTGGGTTTATAAGCAACCGCTAAATCCCTAGTTGCATCGATTACATCGAAGGTATGGTCTTTTAAACTCGCAAAATCTTTTGAACCAAAAGACTCCGGATTCATATCCAGTCCAACGCATAGCCAGGATTGACGAGTATTGCAAAGTGATAAAAGTCGTGAATTAAATGTAGTCATAGACTATAAATTTACTTAGATGTTTAACTGTGCGCTAATTTGTATTCAAGCTATTTTGATTATTTATATGTTCCATATTCTTGTCTAAAATCAGGGTATGGAACAATTGAATTTTCAATCAGAACCTGAATCTAAAAGCAATATCATAGCATCAAGCGGCCCCTTTCAAATTGAAAGAATGGATTGTATTGGTACAAATGATTATTCATCCTTAATTCATATTTCTGAATCATTAGCAGAAGAATATGGAAAAGTTGCAGTTCTTACCCCAAGAACCATCCAAAAGTATTTTAATAGAAAAGGGTCTCTCCCATTTATTGCCCGTTATCGCGGCGAAATCATTGGCTATATAATTGGAGTACCCTTAGAAATGTTAAGTCGAGAACCTTGGGCAAGATTGGATACTCATTTTGATCAAAACAATACATTATACACATATGCTTTTGTCGTTCAAAAGAAATACAAGGGCAATGGGTATGCTAAAATGTTAAAACGAGTTTATCTGAACTGGGCAAAAAAACAAAAAAATATATTATATATTACAGGACACGTAAAAGAAGGAATTTCGTCTAAATTTACTGGTAATATTCGAATTATAAGCCAAGTGAATAACTGGCAAGGTACTGGACAAACTTTTGAATATTACAGACGAGATTTAGATCCCGACCGACTTTATGCTTCGAAAACGGATCCACCATTAAGTTCTCGAGCTTAACTTTTTTTTAATTTTAAGAAATTTACGACAATTCCCTATCAGGATACAATATACTACCCACCACTAGTCCAAGAACCGAGATGGTAATAGCTGGCAATACTTCATCCATGGTATTGTAGATTCCTTCCGGGATAATCGACCGTATAAAGTTAGCTTCCTTCCATACAAGAGTTGTTAGCGTCCCTGAAATAATTGAAATAATTGCACCTACCTTGCTGGCTTTTTTCCAAAATAAAGCTGCCACCAAAACGGGGGTAATAGCAGCACCGTAAATCGTATAAGCATAGAGTGCCTTTTCAAAAAATCCTGCCGAATTTGCGAATCCCAATGAAACTATATAAGCAATGATTCCCAACACCAAGACCATAAGACGACTCAACAAAACAATTTTCTTTTCATTCGCATTCTTATCTACATATTGCAGATAAACATCACGCATTAAAGTCGTTGCCGGTACCAATAAAAAACTATCAGCTGTGGATATAATAATTCCTACAATCGTTGTCATCATTATTGCCCCTAATACTGGCGGAAGTAATTCATGTGCCGCATAAATCAAGACATGTTTCCCATTAGCTGCATCCATAATCATACTTGAACTCACCCAAGCACTTGCAATTATTAATAGCTCAATAATTAAAACAAAAAATACCAAATACGTGGTTGCTCTTTTTGCACCTTCTGCATCTTTACTTGCGAAGAATCGTTGGTACATATTGGCATCTCCTAGCACCAATAAAAAAGATGGCAAACAAAAATTGAGTATATCCATGGTGGTATATCGTCCGAAAAATTGCATTTTTTCTGGGTGTCCCATATTAGTAAATGCAACTTCCATCCCAGTCCACCCACCGGCTTTCATCCATAAAATAGGAAAAGCAAACATCAAGGAAACTGTCATAATTATCCCATTTCCTACATCTGTATAAGCCACACTTACAAGACCTGCTAACATTGTATAAGCAATTATAAAAACGGCCGCAATGATAGTTCCCGTTTGTGCAGAAATCATTGGATCTCCATTCGCATCAGTTAGAATAGTTGTTAAAACTGCTCCACCTGCATTGTATTGGTAACTGACAATTACCATATAGGCGATGACTAAGGCAATTACGGATAGGATTCGTGCTTCGGATCCATACCTATCGCCCAAGATTTCTGGAACTGTGAATTTTTCAAAAGTGCGAACTTTACCTGCAATTTTGGTTAAAAGAAAAATCCCAAATACACCACCCAATGGAAGCATCAATGCCGCAAGTCCCATTTCATATGTTTTACCAGCGTTTCCTAGAATGGAGCCAGTTCCAATCCAAGTGGCAAGCATCGTTCCAACCAAAACCCAAGGAGTTAGGGACCGTCCAGCAACTGCAAAATCGGACTGTGTTTTTATCGTAGCTGACTTATAAACTCCCAATGCAATAAGAGTAAAAAGATAAAGTGATAAGACAGTTAAATGGATCATTTATATTTATCAACCAAATTGATTTCTTCAATGCGGCCATCAAAAGTTGAATCATAAATCGTATCAGTTAACCAATCTTTTTCAGATTCAATTTCATCAAATTTAATTCGTTTATACCATACCTTTTTATCAGCATTCCACCAAAACCCATTTGCCTTTACTTTATCTTTTTTAACAACGTCGTATTGAAAATTTTCCGCATAAATAAAATAATATGGTTTTTTAGCGTTTTCAATTAATTCTAAAATGGGCCGATTCGTTTTGTAGGACGAATGAGTTATTAAATTAATTAATGCATCTACATCATTCATGGCGCGATGCGCATCAAAGAAAAAACCGTGCCAATAACATAAGAGCTCCTGCTTGGAATTCGAGAACCCTTTTGAAAGCCAATCGATATCTTGAATAGTACACGCCCAGACTAAATTAGGTGAAACTTGAGATGATCGATCCACAAAAGCACGATCAAAACTTGCATTATGAGCAACAATTAATTCTACATTTTTTAAAATAGAATCTACATGACCCCAATCAATCGACGACCCATCAACCATTTTATTGTTTATTCCGGTTAATTGAGTTATTTCTTTTGAAATTGTATCTTGAGGATCATTAAAAGATTCATATTGTTTCTCAATTGAAACTATAATTCCCGTTTTTATTTCAAAAGAAATTACTTTTATTGCTAGCTCTATAATAACGTCATTCACTCTATCTAAACCCGTTGTTTCTGTATCTAGAAATGCAATAGACATGCAATCTTTATCACTGATTAATAATTCGGGTATAGGTTCACCAATCTTTTTCAGAACGATTTGGGTTTCATTTTTTAGAAGTGATTTTATAAATGTCATTTTTCGCCTTGGATTCTTTTCTAAAGTTATTATATCTATCTTTAGTATGAAAATTTATTAAAGCAAGTTATTGGGTTTGATTAATATTCGGAATATTATTAAAAAAACAAAGTTGAATTATTTTGTTAAAACTGAGATTAATAGTTGAGTTTCGGTTATTTCACTCCGGTAAACGAGTTAAATTTTCCGGAATAATAAATCTAATTAATTTTTATTTGTCTACTTCTATTTCGATTACTTTATATATACTTCAGATTCTTATTTTCTTTTTTAATCCCTTATTATTAGTTTTAATTTTTCTAACTTCCCCACCTATTTTCCATGCACAATGAAAAAATTAATTCTACTTATACTTTTAACAAGTTCCTTCCTTTGGACCTGTGGTAACAAAACTATGGCAAAAACAACAAAACATCAAAACCGATTGGCAAATTCTCAAAGCCCTTACCTACTCCAACATGCATCCAATCCCGTTGATTGGTATCCTTGGGGAGAAGAAGCATTTGAAAAGGCAAAAAAAGAGAATAAACCTATTTTTCTATCAATTGGATACTCCACATGTCATTGGTGTCATGTGATGGAACACGAAT
>JABIHN010000087.1 GCA_018649625.1 Fidelibacterota bacterium
AATTTTATATGTTATCTTTAAGCTTACCATTAATCGATAAACAACCAATATAATACCATGATTTTTATTTTAGCTATAGGAGTATTATCAGCCATATTTGGCTTATTGCTTCTTGTGTCCCCAAAGACAATACTAGAAATTGAGCAACATGCAAATAAAGTGATTTTAACGGATCCTTTTTTTCTTAAATATCGCCGTCCGCTTGGATTTTTTCTAATTGCTGGTTCAGCATACATGATTTACGTTTTTTACACCAGTTAATTTTATAAGTAAATAATTTTATATGAACTTTTTCAAATCACTGGGCTTAACCGGAGATCCATTTTCCACATCACCAAACACCCAGTTATTTTATAACTCCACAGGACATCGTCAATGTTTGGAAGGCTTAGAATTAGCCATTCGCATGAGGCGTGGTTTATCCGTTGTGCAAGGTGGTGTTGGTGTTGGTAAAACAACAGTTAGCCGCAAACTCATTCAACTCTTTGAAAATAAGTCTGATATTTATGACTTCTATCTTATTCTCGATCCAAAATTTGAATCTGAACTTCTTCTTTTAAAGCATTTAATTGAATTATTTGGCATCCAGAAAAAAGGGATAACGGTTCAAGATTGTCGAGATATTATTGAAAGTTACTTACTCAAAGTAGGTGTTGAACAAAATAAGGTTCTTGTTCTAATTATTGATGAAGGTCAAAACTTAGAAAGCAAATACTTAGATGTGTTTCGCACCTTGCTCAATTTTGAAACGGATGATTATAAATTATTACAATTAATAATTTTTGGCCAACCAGAAATGGAAAGCAATATCCAACAATACCCGAATTTTGAAGATCGAATATCTTTTAAATTTAAGATTGAGCCAATGGATTTAGATCAAATGCGTGGACTTATTTATCATCGTTTGAAATTGTCTGGGGCCCCTGATAATAATTGGTTTCCAGATGATATTCTTGAACTCATATATACCCAAACGAACGGTTTCCCGCGAAAAGTTTCTAAAATATGTCATGAGCTTTTATTACACATGATTAGTGATGAAAAAAACGCAATTGACTCAGAAATCTTCCAAAATGTCATTGATGGAAAACCACCAGTTAACTTATTGAAATTTGAAGATGATGAACCAAGTAAAGCATCAGCAAATAAGCTTTTAAATGTTCTCAGAAAAAAAAGCACCCAAGAGCCCATCTTAGAAATCGATGAGAATGACGACGAATTAATTGGAAATGCTTCACCGAGCATCAACCTTGAAGAAGCTGATACTCAAGAAGATGATGAAGCAATTGGTGAACCTATAAAACTTGAACCCGAAATATCAGATTTGGGCATTAAAGAAAATGAGCAAACCTTAAGTCCAAATGAATCTATTTCCATTGATAATGAGAGCAACTTATTAGCACCTCCCTTAAGTAATGCCGGCCAAGTTCCTAAAGGGATTAATACACCTTTAATTTTTAAAGATGAAACCATCCTAGGTATCGCTGTAGATGGAAACAAAATTATTGCAGTTTCCCTTCAAAATCATCGCAAAATAAAGCGATTAATTGATATCCAGATTTATGAACATTCTGAAAGAATTGACTTTGCTCAGAATCCCGTTGAAGCATTAAAAGCTTTAAATGAACTAATGGGGTTATGTAAAAAATCTGCAATTAAAAAAGATTTTTTATTAAAAAGAACGATTGAATCCATTACAAATGGAGCTTCAATTTCCCTATCAATTAATTCTCATTTAATGCAATTAAAAAGAATTAATATTCCAAAAGACAGTCAAAATGATCGAAAAAAAATCATCGCTTGGAATGCAAAGAAACAGCTCTCTTTTGATCCCGATTTACTATTATACGACTCTGTTAATTTAGGGTCTAATAAAGAATCATTATTAGTGGGAACAACCAATAGCCAATTACTTAATCAAGCTAGTCATGTTTTTTCTGAACAAGATTGGTCAATTAGATGGTGGCACCCCGTCACGATGGCGATTCATAATGCATTTATTTGGAATTACTCCGATGAATCAAAAGAGACTTGTTTCTTACTTCACCTAGGTGAAACTGAAAGTTATATTTTGGGATATACTCATGGCCTTTTACAGGTCATTAGTCCCATTTCAATTGGAATTCAAAACTTAAAAGATGTTGTCTCAGAATCATCATCAAATAATGATTATCGAGTTCCTCCATCTCTCATTCCTGGACAAAATAAATCTAAAAATAATAACGATAATCAATTTAGACCTGTCATTGAAAGTTGGACACGAGAAATAGACCGTTCATTTAATAGCATAAAACGATCATTCCCTGCGGGCAGTGCTAAACGACTTTATTTAAGTGGAACAGCTATACATATTAAATCAATAGATGAATATTTCGCCAACCATCTTCAATTAAAAACAGAATATCTCAATCCACTCCGAAACATTAGTATCTTACCAGACGAAAGTGAAAGAGAGCAAATTAAGTTTGCAATGCCACTACTAACTGCGGCGGTTGGATCTGCACTGAATTTATCAAATACAATTAACCTTCGACCTTCGACTATGAAGGAAAAAGAATCATTTCGCTTTTTATTAACAAGAGGTATTAAAGTTGCGGCGAGTTTATTAATAAGTTTCTTTTTATTTACAGGATGGGTTTCTATTCAGAATAATCGATTTAATGATGAACTTGAATCCCTGAAAAAAGAGACAGCTCTTTTAGAACCATTCAAAGATAGCTTTTATTCAATGAGTGATAATAAAGCATCTATTGAAGCGCAAATAAATCAATTAAGCAATGATACAAAATATTTTGATCGAATATTAAATACCCTCAGGTTCATCAGTCATAGTACACCTGCTGAAATCACTTTTAATGAAATTCGATTTCAGATGGGGTGGGAAGAAACAAAATATTATATTGAAGGCAACACTAAAAAGCCTGAATTACGAATAACAGACCCCGACCAACGATTATTAAAACTTTCAGGAACTGTCTCAGCAAATTCAGCTTATAAAGATCGTATTCTTGATATTTTTATTAATAACTTAGAAAATGCTTCTTTATTTAATAAAGTTGAAATTGTGAGCCAACATACAAGCGTTGGGCTTGATATAAAAGAAATGAGCTTTGTACTAAAATGCATTCTATAATGACCGAATTTTTAAAAAACCAAAAAAATGCCTTTTTTGCTCTCATGGGAACAACACTAGTGGTTGCGATGGTTTGGTATTTCGCTCTTCATAAAAAAGTTCAATCATCTTACAATGAAAACCGAGCACAATATCTGGTCATTAAAAACAATAGAGACTTGTATCGAAAAATGAAAAAACGCCTTCCATCTGTAGAAACAGAATTGGAAACTCTAAATTCAGCATTTCAAGAAACTCTAAATAAAATCACAACAAAAGCGAATTATGATAATGCTGCAAATGCATTATATGAATTATTTATGAAACGGGGGTTTGATGTAAAAATATTCTCACCATCAAAGATTCCTCTTGAAAAGAAAAAGATAAAACTTTCGAATTCCGATAATATAATATCCGTTGGAAAATACCCTATTGATATTCAAATAAATGGTGATTTTATTCAACTTGGAGAATTGCTAGACGATGTAAAAAACCTACCATATCGAATTACGATAAATAATATACAAATTGAAAATGGAAGTCCAAATTCAATACAAAGTATTAAACTAATTGCTTACTTGTATTTACAATCTGAACAAAAAATACTTAATTCTTCAAAAACAACTGATTCAAAATCGATACAATCTAAGTCCAAACTTCCAAAACCAACATCATCTACTCCTAGCTTACCAAAATCAAACGATATGGGAATGAATATTAATAATCCATTCCAAAACATGACATTAGGGAAAGCAAACTATAAAGCAAAAACACTCGGGCTAGAATATTTTTGGTGGAAAAATTCTGAGGGTGTCTATCTAAACGATTTAACAAGAACAAATGGTCTAGGCGATTACATCGAATCAAATTCAACAGGTAAAGTAACTGTTTATAACTAAACAGAAATTTAAAATTTTGATGATAATTAATACAACTATACAAATACGATGACACCTAGATTAAAAAAATTAATTATCTTATTTGGAGCTTCGGTTCTTATTCTTATCGTTGATAAAATAAGCACACCTTCAGCTTCAAAAAGTGTTTCTAAAAAAACACAGGTTCAAAAAATAACGACAAAAGAAAACCTAGATAATTCCCAAAATAAAGAAGTCGTAATTAACCATCATTTCACAAAAGTCTCTGAAGAAATTCTATCATTAAAAGGATGGGATAGAAATCCGTTTGTAAAAGTATATACAGCATCACCAAGTCAATCACGAGGCTACAATAATAGAAATGAAAAAGCACCCGTAAAACTAGCTGAGCTAGATAATATCAAAGTTTCAAGTGTTGTTAAAATAGGAAATGATTCAGCTGTGATTATTGATGGTAAGTCTTATAGAAAAGGAGACTCTATTAATAATATGATTATTGATAAAATTGATCATACTCAACTCACCTTAAAATTAAATGGCAAAAAATATGTCATTAAAATTGGTTCATAATATGGTCGTTCGATTCATAATAGGTTTTATTTTACTATTCGAATTTGGAATGTCTTTAACACCTCAAGAGAATACAGATTCGGAAAACCCTTTTAATATTTCGGGAACTAAATATGATTTAAATCAGACGATGTCTATTTATTTGAAAAAGTCAGATATAAAAGATGTATTAATGATTATTAGCGAACTAACTGGGTTGAATATTGTCATTAGCCCAAATGTTACCGATACAATTACTGCAGATTTAAAGGATGTAAGCGTTCGTTCTGCCTTAGATGCTATTTTAAAACCAAATGGATACAGTTATTTTGTTCAAGAAAATGTAATCATCGTAAAAACGACTGAAATACAAATGATTGGAGAATTAGAAACTGCAGTTATAAAATTAAAATACATTAGCTCCAATGATTTAACAGGACCACTCTCTTCAATAATGACAAGTCGAGGAACTTTAGTGCCTTTTATTCCTGTAATTTCAAATCAAGGAACAACAGGCCCTCCAAATGTTATTATTGTTTCGGATGTCCAAGAAAATATTCAAAGAATTCAGAAATTAATCCATGAATTAGATAAACCTATCCCCAATATTAATATTGCCATTCGGTTTATTGAATCTCAAATGGATACGTCAAAAGGGTTTGGTGTGGATTGGTCCCAAAAGCCAATTCAACTCGGAGAAAGTTCTAGCACAGATTCAAGTTTTACTTTCCCTATTAATATAAACAATGTAAATATTGGTACCTTAAACCCACTACAATTATCAAATGCTCTTCGCATTATGCAAGCAAGAGGTAAATCTAAATTATTATCTAGTCCACAAGTCACCACCATGGACAACCATGAAGCAGAAACAGAAGTTGTCACTACAGTCTATATTGAAGGATTATCAAATCAAAATCAAAAATATAGTACTTTAGGAACATCTCAACAGCCTAATAACTTATCTGCTAATTTTTTAAATATAAATACAGTTCAAGAAAAAGATATAGGAATAAAACTAAAAGTTACGCCCCGAGTCAATGAAGGGAATAAAATAACACTTGTTGTTAATACAACTGTAGAGGCTCTGTTATCTGCAGCTGAAGTAAGCACAGATAAACCACGATCAACAAAAAGAACCGTAAAAACTCAAGTAACAGTCAACAATGGTGATACCGTAATTATTGGTGGTTTAATTGCTGAAAATACTATAGAGAACTTAAAATTCGTTCCTATCCTAAACTCTATTCCTCTTATAGGTAAATTATTTCAATCTACATCAATCGTGAAAGAACAGAGAGAACTTTTAATTTTTATAACACCAAATATAGTTCCTTAATAAATTAATGAATAAAAATACTCCCTATATAGTTATCGCATTTGGAATTGCATCTATCATTGCATTTTTGTCATTATTTGAAGTTTATAATTCAATTGAGCATAAATTATTAGATATGAGATTTAATTCTAGGGGACGAATTGAAACTCGTGATGATATTGCAACTTTAGACATTGATGTCCGAGCCCTTCAAACTATTGGGAAATGGGATCCTTGGAGTCGAGAAAAGCATCTTCCAATGGTAGAAGCTGCCGGTGAGCATGGAATGGATGTATTGGCATTTGATATATATTTCATTGAAAAAAGTGAACGAAAATTAAATATTTCAGCATTAGAATCTGTTAAAGATTCACTTGTTTCGATGAATCAAGTAAGAAACTTTTTCCCAAACCCCGACTCAGACTTAGCAACTGCTGCTGAAAAAGCAGGTAATATTACATTTGCACAAAGTTTTAAACCACAATCCAAGAAAAAAGAAAAAATAAAAGAAAGAACAGATGTACAAAATACACGTCTTTCACTTATGGAATCCAAAAACCTATTCCGGAAAGTCGATACAAATGATTTCTCTTCCATATTTGACTTTTATGATGGTGAATTTCCAGTTGAAATATTCATTGAAAAGTCAGCGGGTATCTATTTTTTCCAAGCAAAGTCAGATAAAGATGGCGTTATGCGAAAATATCCATTGCTTGGATTATATGAAGATCGACTCTTCCCATCTGTTTCTCTCGCATTAGCTTTAAAACATTATAATGTATCCTTTGATAGTGTAGATATTGTACCGGGAAAACATCTTCGCTTTGATCTCCCGGAACCGGATGAATATGGGCAAACAGAAGTTGTAATTCCCATCAATGACGAAGGAATGATGCAAGTAAATTGGGCAGGTAATTGGGAAGATGCCGATGGAAATTTCGATGTAATGCATTATCCATATAATGTTCTAAAAGATTTTCAAAAAACAGAATTCATGAACTATGTTATGGCAGAATATAAAAAGTTAGCAAATCTGTCCTATGGTGGTAACATAAAAGCAACCCTAAAACCTGCTGTCGCATCTATCAACGCAAGCAAAAGACAAATAATGGGAGCTGCGAAAAAAATATTCCCAATGAGTGCTGCTGAAAAATGGATTGTTAAAAATCCAAATGGGACTGCAGCAGATTTTAAAAAGCTCCCACCATTTATGTTTAATGAAATTAAAAATAATAATATAATTGCTGATGTATTTTTAGATTCAAATCAAACATCGATTCCCACCTTAGATGAATTAATGAAGAATGGGGCTCTATTTTTTGAATCAGGATTACCTGATTTTACATTCTCATCTGTTAAACAATTAGCAAATGATTATAAAAGTGCAATTGAAATTGCAGATGAAGATCAACAGAAAGTATTAAAAAAATCACAGGCAAAATTTGCATTGATAGAGCGCAACTATCAAATTATTTCTAACTTATATCAGAATGATATGATCTCTGAGCAACGTCCTCTCTACTTCTTTCCAAATTCCCAACGTCTCGTTGCAGGAAAAGAAGAAAAAGGAAATGCACGACTCATTGTTCCTTTTGAATTTGTTGGTAAAAAACTATTTTATGGATTAACTGCAACGGGAACTCACGATTTAAACCCCATGCCTTTTAATCCACGATATCCAATGGTCGGGCTCCACGCCAATGCTTTAAATACTATTCTATCAAGTCGGTTTATTGTAAAGAGTCCAACAGTTCTTAATATTTTATTAATTTTAATGGTTGGTGGAGTTCTTGCATTTGCAGTTCCTAAACTTTCAGCAACCAACGGTGGAATTCTTGTAGGTGTATGTATTTCAGGATATACCTATCTCACTTTTTTCTTATTTAGTAGCCATGACTATTGGTTAGATCTTTTTGGTCCAGGCATTACCATGGTTGTTGGATATTTAGGGATCACGATTTATAATTATATTCAAGAAGAAAAAAATAAAGAATTTTTGAAAGAATCTTTCGGCACATATGTTTCCCCGGAGTTGATTGACCAAATGTATGAAAGTGGTGAAGAGCCTTCCCTAGGTGGTGAAGAAGGGTATCACACTGCATTTTTTACTGATATACAAAGTTTTTCTGCATTTTCTGAGAAGTTGACTGCCAGTGAACTTGTTGCATTACTTAATCAATATTTAACTGATATGACAGATGTTCTTTTAGAAAACAAAGGAACATTGGATAAGTACATTGGAGATGCTATTGTCGCTTTTTATGGTGCACCCATTGAAATTAAAGACCATGAATATTGGTCTTGTATCACCGCAATAAAAATGCAAGAAGGTCTAGAACTTCTTCGGCAAGGATGGCAAAAAGAAGGCGATCGATGGCCCGAGATTGTTCACCATATGCAAAATAGAATTGGAATCAGTTCTGGACAGATGGTCACGGGAAATATGGGGTCAGCATCGAGAATGAATTATACCATGATGGGAGATAATGTAAATACAGCAGCCCGCCTAGAATCTTCTGCAAAACAATACGGTATATATATCCAAATTGCTGATAGTACATATCAACCCATTAAAGATAAAATGATTGTTCGAGATTTAGATTTAGTCCGAGTTATGGGGAAAAATGAACCGGTGAAAGTATGGGAACTCATCTCTGAAGTTGGGAAAGAACCCGAACAATATAAAAAAATATTACCTGCCTATCACGAGGCATTGGACCTTTATAAAAACCAAAATTGGGAAAAAGCAATCGAGGCGTTTAAAGCATCAGATGCGTTAGAAGATATGTTTAATGGACGAAAAACAAATCCTAGTAGAATCTACATTCCTCGATGTGAATTTTTCAGTGCCAACCCTCCTGGAGATGATTGGGATGGCGTTTGGACACTCACCAGTAAGTAAACTATCCAATTCTATGAATAGGCTTAGTCAGTTCCTGGTTAATCTCTCAATATGTATTGGATTTTCTACTCTCCAAGCTCAGAATCCATTTGTTATAGATTCAACGCTTTCCAGTATTTTTCTCCATACGAATACACATTCCATAGCAAATACAATTCAAATTGCTGATGTTAATAATGATACAATCAATGACCTTATATTATCTGGTTACGATTCAACTCGATTTGGTGTTTTCTTTGATGTAATCCATGGAAATTCAGACGGAAGTCTTTCTGTAGCAACTCAATCTAACTTTATCACTTTTACAGATACAATTGCAAAATATATTGGAGGAATTGGAGGAATTGATCTTGTTGACGTGAATAGAGATGGATGGATAGATGCTTATCTTACCGGATCAGCGCAATCTAAAGTATTTATTAATTCTGGTGGTTTATTCTCCCCTTCCACTAAATTAGAATCCATGACTCTCACTTACTCTGATGGGAAATGGGGAGACGTGAATATGGATGGATTACCCGATTTATTTATAATGGGTGCTGATCAAATTCAAGATGTAATTATAAATGAATTATACATCAACGATGGAATCAATCTGAATAAAGACGAATCTACAATTTTCCCTGGACTCTTTAATGGAAGTAGTATTTGGGGTGATTATGATAATGATGGTGATCCTGACTTAATTATTTGTGGCCAAACTGCAGATAAAACTGCATCAGTTACCCGGTTTTATCAAAATGATCCAATCGGTCGTTTAACAGAACTCACGAGTGCAGATGAAATTGTTGGACTCAAAGCAGGAACATTTAAATTTGTAGATTTGGATTCTGATGGCGATCAGGACATTATTATGTCTGGTTGGAATAAAATACAAGTCAAGCTAGTAACCCAGATACTTATAAATGAACCTTTAGGAACATTTACACCTATTGACACTCAAATTGATTTTGGTGTAGCCTACGGAACAATCGATGTAGTTGACTATAACTTAGATGGTTTAAGGGATATTGTTATTTCTGGAGCAGATTCAGTGAGTGAACATGCTGGAAAAGTTCATTCCTTATCGGGACGAGTTTATAGAAATAATGGAGACGAAACCTTCTCTTTAGAATTGGAAATACCTGGAGCACGCTCAGCAAAATTCATAGATATTGATCAAGATTCTATTCCTGATTTAATTGCCAGTGGAGCCACTGAACTCAAAAATGATTCAACAACTTTTACTCATGTCTATATCAATACTTATGACGGTACAAATCAAACACCGACCACTCCTTCTGCACTTACCGCGTTTGCTGTAAGTACCAGAGCTATTTTCACTTGGGGTTCGGGTACAGATGATATTGATGCTCCTGTTAATTTAAGCTATAATATTCGTATTGGTACTTCTTCTGGTGGACATGAATTAATGTCTGGGACGGTTCCATTTAATAATTCAAATGTGGGACAACTTCTCATTCGTGAATTTAACGAAATTCCACATGGTACTTATTACTGGGCAGTCCAAACTGTGGATGGCTCTGGAATTACATCTAATTGGTCTAAAGAAGATACTCTATTTATTTCACGACTAGTAACATCCACTCAATCTTTGCCAGGCACATATTTTTCTACAGGTGGATGGGCAGATTATAACGAAGATAATTTTCTTGATCTTGGATTAACTGGGGTTACTTTTTCCGGAGAAAGCATTACTAATTTATTTGAATATTCAAATGGCCTTTTATCTCAAGATTTATTCCAAGATATTGAAGCTGTATTTGGTGGACATCTTTCTTGGGTGGATTATACAAATGACGGTCATCTTGATTTATCTTTGTCCGGATTTCAAATTATTAATTTTTATCCGTATCGAGTTACCAAATTTTATACATATCAAAATGGTTCATATATTGAAGATTTAAATTCAGAAATTTATACTGATGATAATTTTGATGGTTTAGCAGACTACTGGGTCACTGGTGGAGTAAACGGTCATCACTGGGGCGATTATGATAATGATGGCGATTTAGATTTTGTACAAGGAGGATTTGATAATTATAATGTTCGTCATCTTGATATATTTTATAATGATAATGGGATCCTTCGTTTAGATACCAATCAAATAAATTTAACACCAATTTATCCAGCACTTGTTCAATGGGTAGATTTAAATCGCGATGGCTTTTTAGATTTAGTTGCCATTGGATCCGATGCAACAGAAGCATTAGGAATGCGTGTTTATTTAAACAATGAAACAAATATTCTTTCAGATGCGATTACATGGACTTCTCATATTTATGGCGTGACTGCTGGTGGAATTGCTTTTGGCGATTATAATGACGATGGATACGATGACTTTGCCATTACTGGCAAGAATAGTGAAGATCAATTAATTTCCTATATCGTTACCAATTCTTTTGGACAGCGATTTACAGTTGAAAGTGACAATATATTAGAAGGTGTTTATTATGGACGACCTGCTTGGGGTGACTATGATAATGATGGCGATTTAGACTTACTGGTTACGGGTCAATCTAGCACGGATGGAAATTTAGGGTCTGCTCCGGTTACCTTTGTTTATGCTCAGGACCAAAATGGCATATTTTCACTTGACTCAACTTTATCTATTGATAGTGTTGGAATCAGTTTTGCCCAATGGGGCGATTATGATGTTGACGGTGATTTAGATCTATTTATCGCAGGATTTAAAGCGAACCAAGATGTCGTTGCTCAAGTTTATGATAATTTAGAAGGATTAGAGAATCATAATAAAGCCCCCAATGCTCCCTATGGATTAAATGATTCTGATATCAATGATAATCAAATCGAATTAAAATGGTCTGCACCTGTCGATCCAGATAACCCAAAAGGCGGATCAACTTCAGAAGCAGGTTTAAGATATCAACTCCAAATTGGGTCTGAAGAAGAGAATAATGAACATTTTATAAGTACAGGACATTATGGAATTGGAAATATTGGCACCATTAATATAACAGAAAAAACAATTAATAATATTCCAGAAGGAAATTACGGCTGGCGTGTTCGTGCCATAGATCACAGCTATGCTGCTTCAAATTGGTCAAACTTTGATTATTTTTATATTGATGTGACTGCACCAATAGTTGATACAATTCGGACAAATTATGTTTCTGAAGAACAAGTCATTCTTATTATAAAATTTCATGAAGATTTTTATCTAGATTTAAATGTGGATCCAATCGTAATTGTCACCCACCCTGTTTATACTGATTTTGATGGAGACGGTGTGAATGACTCACTTCTGGTAGAGAAACAAAGCTTTAACGGAGATGAATGGACTGGCGTGCTTATTTTACCTAATAATTATAACGGAAAGGCTATTCAAATTCATGTTTCTGGTGCGCAAGATGACAGAAATAATACAATGACCCCTGTCTCTATATTCAAAACACCCGAATCTATTATTTCTTTATTGGGTGGAACTTCCATTAGCTCTGATGGACAAGTTTCTATTCTACTTCCTCAAAATGCTGTTAAGAGCGATGTGTCTCTTTCCATCGTTGGATTAAATGTAAGCCCCAATGAAGGTGATTCAACTTTTTTAATTACAGATCTATATGATATAAAGCCATTTGAACTCGCTTTGAATAAACCAGGAATATTAAGAATTGCATTTCAGGACTCTTCAATTCTTGATACAGGAGCAACGCCTTTTATTGCCCGAGTTTTATCAGACGAAATAGTAAAAATGGGTGGAACTAGAATAACGATAAATGATCATCCCTACCTACAAGTCCAAATTGATAGTATGGGGACTTTTGGTATTTTCACAAGTCGAGACTCTTTGGATACTGATTCATTAAATGTTGATAAAGTAGTTTGCCAACCTCGAATCTTTTCTCCGTCTGGTTCTATATTTGAATTTGCTCAAACCAATATTCTTTATGACTTGGATGAGCCAGGAGAAGTAACTGCACGAATTTTTAATTTATCAGGGCGATTAAAAAGAATCATTAAACCAGAAAACTCAGGACAGTCTGGACATCAAGTCCTTAACTGGAATGGAAAAGATTCCAAAGGAAATGTTGTACCTAGTGGTCTTTACATCGTCACGTTAGAAAAGAGTGATACCATTCTCCGAACGACTGTGGGTGTATTGAATCGATGAAAAAACTCCTTTTTTCGTTATTGTTTGTTTCAGCCTTAATCGCACAATTTGATCAATTGTTTGTTGGGACACGGCCCTTAAGTATGGGCGGAGCTTTCATTGCTGTAGCAGATGATGCAAATGCAATTACATGGAATCCTGCTGGATTACCTGGCCTTCGTCGTACAGAATTCACGACAACTTATGCAGATCTTTATGCCATGGGAATCACTCAATCTTATGTAGGACTCGTTCGACCTTTTTCAGATCGCATTGCACTTGGATTTGATTGGTCTAATGTAGGATTTGATGACAAAGAATTACTTTATGCTGAAAATAAATTGAATTTTGCCTTGGGATATCAGCCCCATAAAATGTTTTCTCTCGGGTTTACTCTTAAATACCTTATGAGAGATATGCAATTGGATGGAACATCTTATGGTAAAAGTTCTGGAATTGGCTACGATGCAGGAATTTTAATTCAGCCATTAAAAAATCTTAAAATGGGGCTAGGGCTTTACGATTTAGGTGGCACTCAGGTTGCCTATAAAGATAAAACAAGTGAAGTGATTCTTGGACAAGCTTTTAAATTGGGAATCAGCTACATGCCAATTGACGTATTAACGCTAGCAGCAGATTTTGGTGATCGATTTCATTTTGGAGCAGAATATATTTTTGCAAATCGTATCAGTTTCAGAGCTGGTATGCAGCACGATTTTAGTGGAAGTGAAAAAATTCTAGTACCATCTGCTGGAGTTTCTCTAAAATTCAAGAGTATTGTTGTTGAGTATGGGTATGAAAGTCATCCATATCTTGAATCAACACATCGAATGACATTTGCGCTTCAACTTAGTCCAGCTGTCGTCAGTATCACATCTACCATAATTAATCATAATCCAATATTTCGTTCTCTTCATCGTTATTATGAATCAGAGCCATTCATCAAAGTTGGATTAAAGAATATATCAGATGCAGATTTACCTGTGAATGTATCCTTATACGTCCCGACCATGATGGATAATCCTCACTCAGAATCCATAACGCTTCCTCCAAAATCAGAAGAAGAATATGAAATTGGTATTTCCTTTTCTAGTGATATCCTAACGTCTAAAAAAGCAACTTTCGATAATTTAGTCCAGCCAGAAGTAAAGGTTTCCTACAAGCAAGGTGGGGAAGAAAAAATTGCGCAAAAAAAGATGGAATCATCTTATGTCTTAGGAAAAGGAAAACTAACCTGGAGTAATCCAGATATGATTGCCTGTTATGTAACACCAGCAGATCCCGTTGTAGATAAATTTGCCCGTGATTTTATCCAATATTATACACCCGTTCTAAACAGCTATTTTGGTCGAAGTAATTTGGGACGTGGAATCATACTTTATGATGCACTTGGTACACATGGTTTAGTTTATAATATTGATTTAGAAACCCCATTTCTTGATATTGCTGATGACAAAACTGCTTTTGATACCGTTAAATATCCAGGCGATATGCTTCGAGACAAGATTGGTGATTGTGATGATTTAACTACACTTTATGGATCACTCATGGGAAATCTTGGAATTGAAACTATGTTTTTAGATGTATTCAAACCCGGTGCTGGACATATTTTCCTTATGTTTGACAGTGGTGTTAAACCCGATGAAGTTGGAAAATATTTCCTTGATGAAACCGAAGTTGTTGTTTTAAATGATAAAGTATGGATTCCCATTGAAGCAACTCTGGTTGGTAAACCATTTTTCAGTGCATGGAAACAAGGTGCAATGAAATATAATGAAATGAAAGAAGGCAATTTTGTTAACGAAATTTCAGTCAAAGAAGCCTCCGCAAAATATTTAGCTGGATCCCATATTACACAGGATATGCCCATACCTGAAATAGATGGAATTAATGACCTTTTGAAAGAAGATATTAAACAATACGGAATGTGGTTAGAACAAATTGTATATAATTCGGTTGGAAATAAACTTGAAAAAGCTGAAGACTACTATGATGGCGGTGTAAAATACATGGAATTTGGTCGATATAAAGAAGCTATAGATATGTTGGAAACAGCTATCAATATGAAACCATTTTTCCCCGATGCAATTAATACACTTGGTGTTTGTTATACCAAAAAAGAAAATTTTGAAAAAGCCATAGAGTTTTATGAAAAAGCATTGGAACAATCTGGGGATCATGCCGGGTATATGCTAAATATTGCTATTTCTCATTTTATGATGGGAAATAAAGGAGTAGCAAAACTTAAATACAATGAAGTTGTTCTCGTTGATCCAGTCTTTGCAGGAAAATTGGATAAAGTATTTGGTGCGGCTAAAGCTTCTCTGGGTGGTAGTATCTCTCAAGGTCCTAAATTAAAAATATCTGATGATCTTGAAGCTGAATTAGCTGAAGGATCTTCCCAAGGATTAGTCGAAATAAAAGACGTTCCAAAAAATATTAAACCGCAAGATATTGAAAAAGTTGATTATAGAAAAAGATCAGCAAGAGGTGATAATACAATTGGAATTACCTTTGCACGATTGGGAAATTATTCGATGGCCGTTGATTATTTTAAAAAATCTGTACTCAATGATCCTGAAAATATGGATTATAAAGTAGATTTAGCCGTTGCGCTCTATCGATTATTTAAATACGACGAAGCAATCGAGTATTATGACATTGTTAAAAGGGCAAAGCCTGAGTTAGTATCCCAACTAGACTTTATTGAAAGTGTGGGGGAAATCACACCTAATTACAAAAAATTTGATTAAATTCAAGTGTATTAAATGAGGTTATCATGAAAAAGCTAAAATACATACTACCACTTATTGTCTTTAGTTTCATCTTTGCCCAAGATGAAGATGACATGGATTTAGATGCCATGTGGGATAATACTGTCTGGAATGAAATTGAAGAAGTCACCACCAAAGAATATGAAGTAGAAAAAGTAACCACAGTGGCCGGTGTTCGTGGCGCTGAAGCTGAAGATGAAGCTCTTCATCATCTTTACTATCGCCAATCTATGAAAGGGCCAAGTGAGATAGAGCTAAATAAAGCTTTAGGTAAATTGTTAATCACATTAACAACTTTGAAAGAGAAAGACCCAACTCATGTGAAAATTCCTGAAGTGACTCACTATGTGATTCAAATCTATAAAAAACTAAATAATATGCCTAAATCAAAAGAAATGGAAAATGAATTGTTGGCAACTTCACCAGATTCTAAATGGGCGAAATTTTACAAATAATCAATTATTAGTTATAGCATAAAAAAGGCTTCGAATTCGAAGCCTTTTTTTTTCCATATTTATTAAAAAGATATTCAAATTTTCTTTTTAATTTGATATAATTATTTAATCAATATTTCCATCCAAGCTTTAACCATTAAAAAGGAAACTAATGAAATATTTTATTGAAGTGATTGATTTCAAATCAATTATTGTAATCAGTATTGCATGTTTTTTTACCTACACATGCCTAGAACTAGGATTTATTTTTGATATTCCAACAGACCTGATTGGGATAGCAATTGTATTTCCAATTGTGTTTTCGATTAATGCAGCTTATGTGCGCCGAGAAAAAGCACTCACTCACTTCTCAGAAATAAAAGGCAGTGCATTAGCAATTCGATTAGCACATATGCATTGGGTCAACGCTGATACATCTTCTCATTTAAAAAAACTTGATAATTTATATTCACAGTTTTTTAAAAAATTATCGTCCTACCTGAAATCAGATTCACCAACAAAAGAACTGTATAATGATATCATTTTACAATTTCGAGATATCTCATTACAGCACGAGGAATTACGTAGCGCTGGACTATCAACTAGTGAAACATCCCGATCAAATCAATATTTAAGAATCATGATTGTCCACTTTGAAAATATAATAAATATTAAAAGCTACAGAACCCCAAATTCTCTCCGAGCATATTCAAAAGTATTTCTCAATGCATTTCCAATTATTTTCTCTCCATTCTTTGCCTTTGTAGCAAGTAATAACTCTCCCCTATTTGGGTTTGCGTTAGCCATCATGTATGGTCTTGTTCTAACATCACTCGATAACATCCAAGACGATTTAGAAGATCCATTCGATGGAATCGGTAGTGATGATATTTCATTAGAGTTTCCAGATATGCTATCACCAGATTTAATTACTGATTAATTTTGATCCAAAAAAAGGGCTTCAATTATGAAGCCCTTTTTTTATCACACCTTTATTAAAAAGGTATCGTAGGTGAAATTACTTTAGTAAAATCATTTTCTTTACAGCTCTATACTCACCTGCACTAATTGTGTAAATATACACACCTGCTGCTACAGGAGATCCTAAATCATTCGTTGCATTCCATAATGTAGAATGATATCCTGCTGAAACTTCCTTATTTACCAATTGACGTACTTCTCGTCCCATCACATCATAAATAGAAATAGAAACAGTAGAATTTGTTGGCAATGCAAACTGAATCTGAGTACTTGGATTAAACGGATTTGGATAATTTTGTTGTAATGCAAATTCCGTTGGAATCGTTAAACCATCTTCAATAGCAAGCATAATTGCAACAACATCTGATGGATTACTTTCATTTCCATTAATATCGACTGCAGTTACCCAATATTCAAAGTTTCCATCTGATATATTATCGACAAAAAAGGTATCAACTGTTGTGAATTCATCCGCAATATCTCCAGTATTCACATCATGACGATATATGCGATGATATCCAAAATCTTCATCCATGGGTACATCCCAAGTTAAAAGAATACCTTCATTCCCTGTAAACGCTTGAATACCGCCAGGTGCGCCCGGATGAAGATTATCAATTGAATAGCCTGTAATAGGTGCCGAATCATAAAATTCATTTGGGTTTTCTGTATGAGCAGTCACACGGAATGTGCTCCAATAAACTCCCATATGGGTTGAGTCACCTAAGGTTGGAACCACTGCACTATATGCTTCCATTCCATGCCATGGTACAGTTGTAACAAAGTCCCAAAGTTCTTGAGGCGCCTGATTGACTTGTCTCCAAATAGAATAAAATGAAAAATAATCCCACTCTCCAGGCATACCCGGGTTCCAAACTAAACGCATCTGACGACCTTGATCATTGGGAACATCACCTGCAAATTGAATATGAGGTGGATTCACAAACCCATACTCAAAAAGATTAATATCAAAATTCACTACATTATTTTCAATATTAATCCCAAATGGAATAAATACATCTTGATACCCTTCTGCGCCTGCAAATAAATGATAACTGCCATTAGGTAGGTCAACTTCTTGAAAACCAGGCTCTTCAACAAATCGAAGAACTTGATAATCTTCACCCATAATTCCTAAGAAGATCATACCCGGGTCATGATTACCCATTAAATTAATATTCCCCTGCCAAGCACCGTCGAACGATTCAACATGAGAAAGAGAAAAGTCTAACCATACATCATCATCCATTCCAACGTGAACCGAATCATAGGCACTTACCCAAAATCCTTCCGCTCCAGCAGAAACTCGATAGTCTCCTTCCTGTAAATACAGTTCAAAATAACCTTCTTCATTTGAAATCGTACCTTCTAATTCCCAATCATCATATAGATAGCTGGCATTAATAAAAGCAAATGAAATAGGGTTTCCTGCTTCATCTGAAACTTGTCCCGAAACTACTGTCATTTGCATTTCTTCGTCGAGCCAAAATTCTACATAGGATGTTTCATTTGGATGCACTTGAACCCAATTCATTTGAGAATGATATCCTTCACCAGATGCATCCATCTCATATTGTCCGGCAGGAACTTCCATCCAAAAATATCCATCAATATCGGTAACGATCTCAAACCAATGGTTATCATTCCAAGCCATAACCTGAGCATCAGAAATCCCCCAACCTTCTGAATCCATCACTTGACCTTCAATCCAACCGTGTTCACCACCATCATCATAGAAATCAAATTGCACATAATTTATAGAATCTGGATAGGTATAAACCCACTGTTCATCAGAGCCATACTCAGATTCAAAACGAACAAGGTAAGGGTTAGGTAAAACTGATTGATCAGCAACTCCGAATAGAGATGTGGATAATTCATATAATACATTTCCAGATGTATCTTCTATTGTCACTGACGCATTTATTATTGCTTCTTGCTCTCCATTTTCATTATACTGATTTCCAACTAAAAGAATTTTGCCATACATATCTCTTGGGTAAAGTGTAAACTCAAGAGTTAACTCTTCATTTTCACTAACTTCAATCATACCATCATAAATATCATCCCAATTTACCTCACCATCATTTTCATATGCTGCAGCAAAATATGATCCAACCGGAACTTGAATTTCAAATGAACCAGTTTCATCTGTACTTAAAGTAAATTGTTCATCAAAATTATTTGCTATCCAAATACTAGCATTAGCAAAGGGTCTATTTTCAAAATCATAAACCATTCCAGAAATGGTACCTGTCTCGCCATCATTAGGATGATCAAACTTCAAACGCATACCAGAATAAATTGATTCTTCATCATCAGGACTCCAAACGGTAATACCATCGTCAGCTACCTCATTCTGAATACCAATGGTTGTCCAATTATAATCATCTACCGAAAAAGCCACATTGTTGTATTGCATCACAAAATCACCGCTTGGAAATAGAATGAGTTGCATATCATACATAGATGAATCTTCACAACAAAAACTCCAATTAGACCATGTAATTACAAAAGAATCATCTGATTCTCCGAAAGTCACCAAACCTGGACCATAACCACCACCATTCGGGAAACCATCCGTTGCAAATACGGCAATTACAGGAGAAGGTATATATTCAGAAGTATCCCCACTTGGTAAATAATCACTCCAAATTTCCCCCAAGTATGGTTGTTCGTCGTTAGTTGAGTTAATAAATGTGACCCAGCCATTTGACGAAATGCCCACTGAATCATACCACATATCGTAGAAAGGGAATTCTCCGGGGAGTTCAACCCATTCTCCATCATCATCACTCAACCAGAGTGTATCTGCTTCATCGAGTTCTATCCATTCAAATGATTCATCATTGAACATATATTCATATCCAAACTCATCACGATCTTCTGATGTTAAACTCCAATCATACTCCGAGTTTTTCATCTTTATCTGACGTTCACCCTTATTTTGGTTTAACGTAACTATTCTATCAGAAGGAACATACTTTGGAAGTTCGGCATTGGTTCTACGTGTTTCTACGCTAGCCCGGAATTCTTCCAGCTTTTGCTTTGCTAAATTCTGTTTTTCTAAATAGGCTTCTTTTTTGATTTGAATATTTGATTTCTTTAGTTTTTTATGGTTTTCTATCATTTCAAATAAATCAGCAGTTTGGTTATTCCCTTTTTTTTGCGTCAATACGGTAGGGCTTCCAATTGGTTTTGGGATTTTTTTTCCAACTTTGGCTTGTTTTAAAATATTAGATAGCCCTTTCTTAATAAGTCTATTTTCTTGAAACTCATCAGCATTAAACTGAATTTCTTGAGACTGAGTCCTCTGGGAATTTGAACCTATTTCACTGGGCGTATCTACACCGAATAATAATGGAAAAGACAAGGTTAGTGTTAAAATAAAAAGACGAAACATTTTTGACTCCTGGTTGTGTTTTTGCTAGAAAGACATTGGGTATGCCTTATGGGTAACTAAAATATAAAGCTATTTATTAAACTAAATCAATTTTTTATATTTAATGTGATTCTACTCACAATTTCAACTCTAAAATTGATGATATATATCATAAGTGTACATTATTTTTTATTTGGCTCTTCAGGGTTTAGGATGAAATAATGAAAATTAGGATTAGAAATAAAACACTTACCTCGTCCTTTAGGTCGAGGATTAGAGAACAAACAAAAAAGGGCTTTAGCCCAATAAAGAAAAATTAATTGACATATATTAAATTATGAGTTCATTTTGCGTGGACAACGATGAAGAAATTTGGATTTAGTGAGTAATTGGGCTAAAGCCCATCATAGTTTTGTACTTATTACCCCAACGCTAAAGCATTGGGTAAGTGGGTTGAGCTTAATTAAATCCACACTAAAGTCGGAAGAACCAAAATTGATGATATATATCATAAGAGAATATTATTTTTTATTTTAACAGAACTATTTTTTGTACTACTCTATCTTTTCCAGACATTAATTCTACAAAATAAATACCACTAGATTGTTGAGATGCATTCCATTGAACTTCATGGGTTCCTGATGCCAATACTTCATCCACCAGAGAAATCACCAAACGACCGTTTATATCAAAAATATGTAAAATTGTATTTCTTTGTGTTTTTACATCAAACCGGATTGTAGTACTTGGATTAAACGGATTTGGATAAGATGGATAAAGATGAAATTGTTCAACAATAATATTTCCATCAACATCTAACGGAACAGATGAGCCATTGATAAATGATATAACACCATAAAAAACACCTCCGTTTTCTACTTCAAAATATTGTGATTCATCAGGTGTCAACAAAATATCTTCACCATTATATTGCCCATACACATCCCATTCATATTCACCATCGATAATAAAATCAATGGACCCTGACCATACATTATCCCCAACAAATTGGTCGCCATCTTCACCATTATTATTTAATTCTAATGGTAATCCACTCGTCATATCTCCCACAATATAATACCCATCCCAACCACTCATTGTGGAGTCATATACCATAAAGGTTGTATTTCGTGTTGCATGCGGTAATTGATTTGGAAGAAAACTAACATCCGTTGTAAATGTAAAATAATAAGGAGCTGTGGTTGGATATATAGCTTCAATAAACAAAGCTGAATACCCTGAATCTGGCTCGGGTATTTCACCCACATAAACACCTGGTTCAATCTCTGACAAAGTTAAATATTCCCATAATGCACCCATCGTATAAAATCGGAAATCAAATTCGTTGGGATTATGAGCAGTCCATAGTCTCACTGATGTTGGTGGACTAATTGTTTCAAATTGGATAGAACCATTTTCTTGGATTTCCCATGAAAACTCTGGTAACGGATAGTCATTTAACATGGCTCTATAAAAAGCCATTAGACTAATTATAGCGCTTTCAAATTGCTCATCCATCCCATGCCCCGTATTAGGGATATAACGTTGATAAGTTACACCTGGCAATTGATCTAAATAAAACTGAGATGATGGTACAAAAAATTCATCACCTGAAGCATGAATCAAGAATTTGGGTAACTCAAGTCGATCTAAATAATTTAGCGGGTCCACAATTTCCATTAAATCGTATATTTCTGGTTGAGAAAAACGATCAAAAATCCCTGCATCTTCATAATCTTGGACAGCTGGCGACCAAAACCCATATGCACCATAATGATGTTTAAATGATTTCACCAAATTCAATGCATCAAACACAATAGGAATAATTGAATGAACTCGATCATCGACAATACCGGTAAGCCAAGTCGTCCACCCTCGTTTTGATGCACCTAAAAGAATAAATTCTTCTACCAAATTTGATGTTCCAAGTTCATCAGAAAAAAATAATTGTACTACATCCATGGCTTTTACAACCGATTTTACCATTGGAAGCTGTAAGGGCCAATCGCTATCACCCGTATTTAAATATTTATCCCATGTGTACGCAATAATTGCATCTTCAGATCTCGTAAAATCTTCATCCGAAAATTGTACTGGTTCATTGGGAATCATCTGAATATCCATAATAACAGAATTAGAGATAAAAGCTAAATTCACTAAGGTCTCATCAACTCCATTTGGAACAGAACCACCATTACTTCCTCCACCAATAAGTAACATTGCTTTATTCTTATCTGCACCATCCGGCACAATTATATTTATCCAATGTTGCCAATGAGCTTGATCCACATCATCTGTTGATCGCCAAGTTTGAGAATACAATTCTATATTATAACCAGTATAGCCATTACCATCAATGGTATTATGAAGTGTATATGACCATGTTGAATCTGGTCGATTTACATATTCATCAAGAATAGTATTTTGACCATACAAAAAAGTCAAAAAGAAAAATAAATAATATAATTTAGTACAGCATCGAAATTGATTTATTATCATAACAATAATTTAATCTATTCGAATCCTTTGTAAAACCTTGTTCATAAAGAAAAAAGAGTTAATATTTTTCTGATTAATTCAAAAAATGGAGCCCATTCGCCAACTGGTCGGATGGAGAATTTTAAACTTTTAATGTGTAAATCAGTTATTTCAAAGGATTCTATTCATTGATTATTTCTAATCTGCTTCTCAATGTCTTAAACTTAGATATCGTTCCAACCGTTAGAATAACAAATTAAAGGTATAAAATGGATTATATAAAATCGGGGAAACATCTGCTTGAAAAAGAGTGCAATGCATTAAAACAATTAGCAACATCTTTAGGGAATGAATTCACTCAATCCTGTGAAAGTATAAATAAGACAACGGGAAAAACAGTTTTTCTAGGACTGGGGAAATCTGGACATGTTGCCAAAAAATGTGCAGCGACATTCTCAAGCTTAGGGATTCCTTCTTTTTTTGTTCACGCAGGTGAACTATTTCACGGTGATTTTGGTATGATTTCTAAAAATGATCTTATCATTGCTTTCTCATATAGTGGAAATACTTCTGAAGTTGTAAATGCAGTCAAATATTGTGTACAAAATAATATTTCCACAATTGGTATATCTGGAGATTCTGAATCTCTCCTAGCCAAAACGAGTGAAATTCATTTGGATATTTGCGTAGAAAATGAAGCCGATCACTTAGGACTCGCTCCAACTTCATCCACAATAAATATGATGGCATTGGGAGATGCTTTGGCTTCAGCAGTCTCAGAAGCCAAAAAATTTGGCTGTAACGACTTTCATCGATTTCACCCTGGCGGTAGTTTGGGAAATCAATTAGAGAGCGTATAGATGGGACACGTAACCGTAGTTGGAAGCTTTATGTATGATCTTGTGGCAACTGTTCCGCGCCGACCCAGAGCGGGAGAAACACTCGTTGGAGATTCATTTGGAATGTTCCTAGGTGGAAAAGGTGCAAATCAAGCCATTGCAGCTTCAAGAGCAGGCGCAACCGTTACCATGATCGGACGACTGGGAAATGATTTATTTGGAAAACAATTTTTAGAGAAATTTTCACAAGAGGGAATCAATACAGATTTTGTTGTCCAGGATAAAGAAAATGGAACGGGTATTGGAATGCCATTAATAGATTCATCTGGCGATAATAGTATTGTAATAATTCCTCAAGCAAACATGGCTCTTACAGTTAAAAATATTAATCAAGCTGAAGCATCTATTGCTAAAGCTGATGTATTAGTTATGCAATGTGAAGTTCCATTAGAAGCCAATCAACGAGCGGCTGAAATCGCCAAAGAAAATGGAACTTTAGTCATACTCAACCCTGCACCCGCTCAACTCATTCCTAATCATACTTTAGAACTTGTAGATATTATTACACCCAATGAAACTGAAACTGAGATCTTAACTGGATTGCCTACAAAAACTGAAGATGAAGTCATATTAGCCGGGAAATCTCTTCTATCTAAAGGAGTAAAAACTGTAATTCTGACTTTGGGAGAACGTGGTTCGATGCTATTAACTAAAAATGGTGAAAAAATAATTCCAGCATTTGATGTTAATGCGGTGGATACAACAGCTGCCGGAGATTCTTTTTGTGGCGCACTTGCCGCATCATTAGCCGATGGGAAAAGTATCAATTCATCTGTGGAAATTGCCAATGCTGCCGGTGCCCTAGCTGTTACAATATTAGGCGCTGAACCTTCGTTGCCTCATCGAGATGCAATTGAGAGTTTGCTTCAATCTAATTAACGGGAGTTAATCCTAATCCGATTAAATGTTGGCGAATGATTTGCCTTTCGGATTCCCTAAACTTATGAAATGGTTCGGCCATAAAATCATTACAAATCCCCATCACTGACAAGGCACATTTAAGACCTTTTAAATAACTTGATCCATATTTCCCTACTGAATAAATAGATGAACTTATTTTCATGATTTTCTCATGCAATTCACCCATTTTTTTCAAATCCCCTTTCATGGATGTTTCGTACATACTCACATATAATTCAGGGATCAAATTTGCACCCCCACATACACCACCATCGCCCCCCAATACAAGAGTCTCTCCCAGTAATTCTTCCGGTCCAACAAATAATTTAAAATCGTCTTGATCCTTAAAAAGATGCTGAAGTTGATGAAAATATATCATATTTGCGGAGCTATCTTTTAATCCAATCACTCCTGGTAATTCAGATGCTCTTTTGACCGTTTCTGGTTCAAAAATCATTTTTGTATGACTCGGCATATTATATAAAAACAATGGAAGCGGTAACCGTTGCTCTAAATGTTCTATATATTCGAGCAATTCTGATTGACCAGCCGGAAAATAATATGGAGGAGCTAATACAACAGCACTAGCACCTTTTTCCGCAGCATATTCTGCTATGTTAATTGATTCAATAAATGATGTGTCAGTAATCCCAACTAAAACGGGAACCTTTTCATCCACTTGATCCATGGTGTTTTTAATAACTTGTTTTCGTAATTGATGACTTAGACTCGGTGCTTCACCTGTTGTTCCAAGAACAAAAAGTCCATGAACGCCGCCATCAAGAATATGAGCAATAAGCGATTCTAGTCCCTGATTATCAAGTGTATCCCAATCTTTAAGAGGCGTAACCATGGGAGGAATTATTCCATAATATTTTTTTGTAGTCATTGATGTCAACCTATTATTTTAAATAAATGCACTTGCCAATTTTGGATCCTGATTTAACAGAGAGTTTGTAAAAATATACTCCACTACTTAAACCATCAGGGCTCCAATCAATTGAATGTTTTCCAGATGAATACCATTGATTTAAAATCAATGAAACTTCACCACCTAAACTATCAAAAATAGATAAAGATATTTTTTCATTGTTTGATAAAGAAAAACTAAATGTTGTAGATGGATTAAAAGGATTTGGGTAGTTTTGAAATAAAGTGAATTGAGTTGGAATACTATTAGAAGTAATTTCTAAATCATCGGTATTTAATAGAAGAAGTGTAGCATTATTTGAAATATCATCATTAAAACTAAATAAAACCAAATTTCCTTCAGTATATAAATCAATTGCATTTTGGCTTTTTATGGGTTGTGTTACCACACCACCGTCTTCCGGCCATGAGATGTTATTTAATATCGAAACCGAATCTCCTAAAATTAATCCCTGGAAAAAGATTAATTCTGATGAAACAGAAAGCATTCCAATATCATGTTCATTGGCTGGAAATATTATTTCATAATTTTGGTTATTTTCATTCCAATGTGTCCCCAGCGCAACCTCGCCGGGGAAAAAAATACCTTGAAATGAATTAAAAGTTGTCCTATTCCCTAATGTATCCACCAAACATGAATAGATATTTTGCCCATTTTCAGAACTTGCAACAATCACATATTTATTTATTTCTTCCAACCAAGAAACACTATAATTATATAATGAAATATTGGAAATATAGACATGGGGAGCAGTTGCCGTAACTGTTATAGAATCAGGTCTAACAATGCTTCCCAATATTCCTTCACCATCTGTCCAAATTGTGAAAGAATGAGATTGATTATTCGTTGCTGAAACCGGCCACCAATGATCTTCTAATTCATCGGTTAAATTAAGATGATGTTTTAAATCACCTGTATTTGAGTCTAACACGATTACTTCTTTCATCGCATGTTGTGCCGGTGGTGCTTCATCAGTGTATGCTATTACAAAATAGCCATTACAATATATCACTGATGGTGAATGCTGTGCATCTGACCCACCCGCTATTATCCAATTGCCTCGTATAATTCCACCATCTGCGGTATGAATCTGTCCACGGATATCTATAGTAGATCCGCTTCCATCTTCCCATACGCTTAAAAAATTATTATCGATTGGATTGTAAGCAATTGAAACAGGTTCTTGTGCTTCATCATTCCCACCATCACCGATATAACATACAGGTCCATTTGTACTCATATTTCCATCGTCATCAAAGGATACAATTTGCTTATAAATATCATGCTCCCAACTATCCCCAAATGAACTTGACCACGAAAGATAATAATGAAATCCCGATGAATCTGAAAATTCTTCAATTGACATAGAATGATTATATTGCCAAGTATCCATCTGACAAAAGGTCAAATTCCCTGTCAATAATATTGGAATGAATATTCTCATTATTAAAATTTATTTAATATACACCATTGATTTTGAAATAGCATTTTGTCCATTTTCTAACACTGAAATATAAATACCTGATGAGATGGGTTCTCCAATTTGGTTATGCGCATTCCAAATAATTTGATGGTTGCCTGCATCCATTTTACCTTTGACTAATGTAATTATTTCTTTACCTGTGATATCAAATATCTTCAATGATACTTTTTGAGATTTTGGCAAAGAATAACTGATGATTGTTTCTGGATTAAATGGATTTGGATAGATTTCTTTAATAGACAGGTTATTTGGTAACATTACATTTGAAATGAGTGAGACCGTTTCATCAGTCACAAAATAACGAAATGGTTCAGCCGTATCAGATCCCCAAACAGAATGACTCCCTGGTGTATATCCAGCATCAGCTGCAGATTCTGATAATTCTCCACTAGCTTCTAAAGATGCCGAAATATTGATATATTGACCTACATCAATAATTCTATCTCCATCGGGCGTGTTTAAAAATCCCCACATTGGTGCTTTAATCTCTGCTTCATGTCCATCATCAGAAATAGCAATTGTAATAATACCTTGATATACAGGTCCTCGATCCTCCACCACCACATAAGAAGAATCTTCAAACGTAACCCATTGGGTATAATGATCATATGTTCCGGGAGCAAGATTGACAATACCATTTTCTAAATCTTCTAGACCTTGAGTTTGGGCTTGATTTTCACTTGTAAATTCGTGGTTGATATAATGTCCGGTGTTAAACCCTCCATCAAAAAACTCAACTTCCATATTCATATCATAACCACGACTGTCTGGATAATAACCACCATCTTTCAATTGATACCCGGTTGTATCATTATCATCTACGTCAATGGTGAAAATAAAATAATACCGGCCTTCCCTGTCATGTCCCAAAGTATCCGAAGACGTTCTCCCAATTTCCCCTGTTGCTTTGATATACCCATATAAATTTTCCGCATCATTGGTAAACTTAACTTCAAGAATATCAACATCTGTAGAATTTACATAGTTAGGTGAACCTCCATCCGGATATCCATCTGTATCATGTACATCATCAGCAGAATCAACTATGGCAGATGGAATATTGGACCAATCATTAAATTGGCCATCAATTACAATACCTATTTGTGCATAAATACACACAGGAATTATTGATATCGATACGATATATATTTTAATATTATTCATTATATTATTCATTATATTATTCCTTTAGAAATGTCTTTAATTTCTCGATTTTATTGCTCTTTTTCTTCCGATTTGAATGAATACTCTAAATTTATATGACAGATTTGTCCATAAGTTTAGGATCTAAAAAGTAATCCATTGTAGATCTACTGTAGGCACAGATGCTTCACCTGAAAAGTTTTTCCTAACAAATAAAGACGTTTGAGTATCTTTATAACTATCAGGAAGAGATAATGTATCTAAAATATCGGTATTCACCCAAACAGGATATTTTTTTCTTAATTTCCCCAATTGATCGTCAACCTCTTGTTGATGCTTTTCATATAATAATGCATTATAAACATCTTCTTTATATTTATAAAATCGGGTGGTATCAACATCAGCTAAATCCAATTCTTTCCAACGATTTTTAAAATAGGACTCCATTTCACTCAATGTAACATCCAAATCTTTTACAACATTATGCCGATAAATATCATATATCCATTTCTTTTTCCAATGTTTAATATCTGTATATATTTTATCGTGTTCTCCTAGACTATCCCGTTCTGCAATGTCAACATATGTATCATTTTTTATCATTCTGCCGATTTCTGTAATCAAAACAATTCTAAATGTTTCAATAGATTGATTATTATTTTTTAGTTCTCGACGATAATAATTCATATAACCTAAATAATCACGAACAGTTTTATCCCATTGGGTACTTGAAATTAATTTCTTATTTAATAATTGATTTATCTTAATCAAATAAGGTTTTGAAGTATCAGAAATTATTTCAACATGAGAGATGATATCGCCTCTTGATGGTAAACCATCTTTGAACCATTGAAAAAGTGCATCGGTAAAATCTTCAAGAACTGTTCCTTTTAATCTAATATTCATCGGAGTTAGGATTGAATCCAATATTGTATGTGAAATACTGTCTGTCTGTATATTATGAAGTCTCGCTAAAATACGTTTTCGCTTGGAACCATATTGTAATTCGTTGTCCAATATCCCTTCTCGATGAATATCAAGAATTTGAAATAAGGCATACCCATCACCATAAGGAATTGGTGTAGAAACCGCACCTATATTAAGATCTGAAATACTAGACAAATATTTTGGATGAATCTCAAGATAATCAATCCAGTCTGTTTCATAATCTTTAATTGTTTGTACTTTAAATTCGTTTTTTTTAAGTATATCATTTACATAGTCTACTAATGATTTTTGTTGAGCTTGATTATATACATTTTCTGCTAAATCTAAAGTTGGAATTGGCCAAATTAACATTCGCCATTTTACCGTTGATTTTTGAATCGCATTTTGAATATCATTTTCTGAAACATTAACTCTACCATGGATATTCGACAGGTAAAATGCTTCTAATTGATTAGAGTAAAATCTCTGTTTAACTCTTTTTTGAACATAGGGATGTTTATCAAAACCCAAATGAGTACCTTCTAAGGAAAGCAATAGCTCATTAATCATATAATTTAGATATACGGTGCGAGGATCCCCACCCGCTTTCAAGGGCGAAAAACCCATTTCAAAACTCATTTTAAATTCATCCACAGTAATATTAGAGTTACCAACTTTTGCTATAATTACCTTATCAAGGTGTTTAGATAGTTGTTGTTTATTACATGATAAAAATAAGGGAATCATAATTCCTAAAAAAACTAGCTTACTTTCCTTTAACAAAATCTTTTTATAGGCAATATATATATATAAACAAAAATTCATAGAGTGTTAGGTTGAACTCTATTTAATAACCGCAAATTTTCCTCGTTTTATACCCACTCCTTTTGCTTCAACAACAAAGAAATACATACCAAATGAAACTTCGGGACCATCTTCAGATGTAAGATTCCAATCATGCCTCCCATATTCTTCAATAGAGTTATGAGAGATTTTTTTAACTAACTTTCCACTAGCAGTAAAAATACTTATCTCACATTGAGGAGGTAAATTTACAAATTCAATTTTTCTGGCTGATCGACCACCCAAATCATAAATAGATTCAAAGCTGCTTGCAACAACATAAGGGTCTGGCACCACATAAATATTCTTCATTTCTTTTTTAGCTTGTTCCTTAATCCATTCACCACCTTCAACTGTAAATCTATACACGTCATCTCGACTTGGATTTCTAGTAGTCCTAAATTTGTAAACATCACCTGGCGATGGAGGAATAACAGAATTTAGAGAATCAAATGGGTTTTTCAAAAATCGAAGTGACCATGAAAGTTTATAACTAGAAGTGGAATCTTTAGGAGGAATTGTGATAATGACTCGAGTACTATCCCATAATTGCCCAATTATATCAGGATTATTTTCTAACGTTGAATGATGCACATCATAATGGAATTGGACTTTCATTTGCTCGGGATTATTTGGGTCAGTTACGTTCCATGTTGTAAAGTTTAACGGATAAATAGGAATTAAGGGAGGGTAGGGGCTAATGGATGTATCTACGCCCATTTCATTTTCAACTCTTATTTCAAAATCATAGGGTAATGGGATATAATTCACAGGTAATTCTATCCGATCAACTCTCAGATTTGAATTTGTCTCTGTCGACCATTTTTTCCACTCATGAGTCGTTCGCCCTCTATTATTCCATGTAATAATATCAATACCTCTTGTTTTATCATTCCATGAACTTGGCAATGGCCAACTAAAGTCAAAATGAAGTCCTTGATAATTTAATCGTTCTAAAACCGGAAGAGACGAAGATAAAAATGTTCTGTAATCATCTTCATAGAAATCAAAAAGTGTATCTCCGGTCGTCAAGTTCATACACATCATTCCATTTATTGTCCCAAATTCATAAGGGGAATAAACCTCTTCAAGCCATCCATTATCTGAAAACGTTATTTCATATTCATTTCCAAGCTTTACATTGTGACGATTAAAAACTTGAATATTATTTATAACACCTCTTGCGTACCCGGATACATGTTCAACCCGTGAGGTATCAACATTAGGGTCAGTATATCCGGCAGAAGTCTCTACAGGGACAACAACAGCAGTGTTTCTATCTCGATAAACAACTTCTCCAAGAGGATTCACCGTAATATTGAATGGAGATTCACTCGGCATCGCCTGTAAGGGATAATACTCTGTCACTAATCCTCGATCATAAAAATCGTAATCATTACCAGCATCAATAGATGTTATAGCATAATAATATAATCTGCCATTATCAACCAGTGTGTCAATATATGAGTGTTTTAAACCACTATCTTTCCCCATATCATAATGTACACCTAATGCAGGGAAGGGAACTGGATGAGGCCCCTTCAATCCATCACTTTTATCATAAATAGCAAGTGGTTTTAATAAAATAACATTCCCAAAAGCATCAGATATTGTTTTGATATCTAAAAATTTAGGATTTGTACTTTTATAAACCCTATATCCTTCAAAATCATAACCAAAATACGGGTCCTTTGAAAACTCTGCTTCAGTATCCCAATATAATATAACTTTTTTGTCAAAGGCGGTTGAAATAACAGTCGGGCGGATGGGTGGCGTAAGAAAACGATAGTTATTATTGTATATTTTTTGCATAGTTGATTTATTTCTAACAATATCATCATTATCCTCACCCATCAACATAGAAATAGTAAACCGTTTCCATTCATCTTTTTCAAGTTTGATGTTTCGGGCACCAAAAGTAAAAGCTATATTATCATCAGTCTCTTCAATATCAATTCCTTCTTGGTTTAAATATCTTACCCAAAACAGATTATCACTTTTTAAATCTTTATTCTGCTCATAAACATAAATATGTTTTAAACCTGCTTGATCTTGTTCATCGATATCGGTTTGATCAAAATCAGGTTCTCCTGGATCCATAACATTGTTACATTCTGTCCCGTCAGAGTCCGGACCAGTCCAGCCATATTCGCTTGGTCCAATCCCATCGGATCCAACATCATTTCTTTCTGGCTCATAATCCAATCTGTCATTTTCATTAATATCTTCGCCAAGATCTAAAGCACCATTTAAATTAATATCTTCGGTATCCCACTGCCCATTATTTTCTGAACCATCTTCATCTGGAGCAATATATAAAGAGTCATTTGGGCCGACTCTATCCAACCCAACATCTGCAAAAGGAAACCAATCACCGTCATTATCAATTCCATCAGACATTGATTCATCAATAAGGCCATCTGCATCGTCATCAATACCATTATAAGCTACACCAGGACTTTCTAAAAACCCAAATCCAAAAACTCCAATTTTTTGATAAGTATCTAATTGTTCAGGGAATGCATACCATTGGTACATAATATCAAATTCAAGTCGGCCTCCTTCACCTTCATGATCATATTCTGCAATAATATAATCTGCACGATTATATTCTGATTGCCCACCAATATTTGCATCAGCATATGTACCTGCAATCAATCGAGGTAATTCATAATCACTGTAATTATGAATTTTATATACTGATACAATCAAATCTTCTGCCAATGGGTGAAACCAGGCATACGTTCTAGCTTCTATTTCAAGACCTGCTCCTTGTATACCACCATCAGTCCAAGATGTGATATTCGGTGTCCCATCGTCATTTTTCATTGGCCAATATTTTTCTGATTTATAATCATTCCAATGATCATTCTCATGATCATCCATCATATAATATGATTCCTGATCTGCAATTGTTTTTGTTCCATATTCACCGTTCCATAATCCTGCCCGAAGACCAGCATTTGTTGTTCGTGGAGGTCGATTAAAATATGGTCTTGTATCTCCAGGATATGTCCCACCTGGCCAATATTCAGGCCAGGTACGCTTATCTGTACTCATGGCTATACTTTTTATTATACTTTCTGGCGGGTCTAGATGATAATCTAATTGTCCATTAAAATTTAAATCTTCAGCAGGTGCTAATTCTCCATCACCATTAATATCTTCATTAATACCCCAAATAAAACCATTTATACCACCATTATAGAATCCGGGAATCGGTGACCAGATTTGCTGGTGAGTTCGATCTGATGATAATTGAGCAACTGAATGCTGGCTAATATGCGGTAAATAAGCATCACTAAGAATTGGGAACTGTTCGCCATCCCACTGTTCGGGTACAACTTGACCTTCAAATTGTGACATGTCAGTAACTAAAGTTCCAATATAAAAATTAAAGTAGCTTCCATAAGATAGTCCTTCACTTCCTGGCCATTTCATTGGAACCCCTGGAGATATATTAGAATCGGTTATATTCCCTATATTCCAAACGGGAGAATAAATAAGGTTACGATTAAAAACACCTCTTGCCCAAAAACGAGCCCAATGCATAGGATGAGTATCATACTGTGTATCATCCAATCCTTGAGGTAAAATGGATTGATTTATTAAAATCAAACATAAAATAAATTTGAAATTAATCCGTTTTTTTAATTTAACAATGTTTTTAATCAATTTGAACTTATCCCTATTGTAACACGACTGACAGATGATAAAATTGTCCAATCAGAATATGAGTAATCTACTGTAACTGCCATAGCGTGATATAATTTATATTTTAAACCGCAGCCTAAAGTAAGACCATCAGCCGCATAGTCTGCACCCAAAGAATGATATCCCGCTCTCAAATAATAGGACTTCATTATTTTTGCTTCTATTCCTATATCAACAGTTTCTACATCATTACTTGGGTGATTAAAATTTATTGCAGTTTGCACTGAATTATTCACACCCATTTCCAGTTCATATGCTAAACCAAATCGGAACAAGACTGGTAATAGATATTTTTCTGTTTTTAATTGAATCGGTACATTATCAATATTAAAGTAATCGTCTTGTCGTCCATCAACATCCATACTTCGAGTTAAATCTCTCCCATCTAACTTAAATTCCGGGCCAAGATTATTAATAACCCCTCCAAGGCGTAACCCTTTTATTGGCGTTTGAAAAAAGATAGAAACATCAACAACATTTGTTGAACCGGACTCATGCCAAATCCTTTGGCTAAAATATTTTGCTCCTAATCCGACTGAAATATTAGGTGTAATTAAATATGCCCAATAAAGACCAACACATAAATCCATTGCAGAATACGATTCACCTGTCCCTTCTGGCCTAAATACTGTTCTAACCGGATTTTCCCCATAATCCAATGCTGCTAAATGTAGTCCAATTGTTGATCGTGTCGGACGAATGGGTATAACTAAATCCACTACATTAAAATAAGTATCAACAAACCAATTTGTTTTGGTTGTTTGTAGCGAAAGTGATTTTATTCTTGAAATACCAGCGGGATTCCAATATAAAGCCGATGGATCTTCTGATATGGCTACAAAAGCTCCTCCAAGTCCTTCCGCACGAGCACCAACACCAATTTCCAACATGGCTCCGGCAGTTGAACCTCTTCTAGTCACATCCGTTTCATAAGCAATATCTTCCGGATCGGTCTGACAAAAAACCATATTTAATGTACAAATTATTCCTATTAATATAATTCTTAACCTATAAATATTTTTTACAAAATTATACATCAAAATTGTACCATAATTCCAAATTGGATTAACCGTGGACGAGAGTAATTACTTGGATTATAGTTTGCTTCATCTAACGAGAATTCATCTATTTTTAAAATTCTATTATTTCTTAAGCGATTTATTTCCGGTAAATAAGCATTAGGCCCAGCTCTTCCAGTAATACTTCTCACAGAATTTTCATTTAATTGATTAAATATATTAAATACATTTATTATAAACCTGCTATTATATCCAAATAATACGGAAGATCTTACTAGCTTCAGGTCTACTCCCCAGCGAACTGGCTTACGTCCCACATTATCCCACTCACCCCCTGGTAATGAAATTGATGGATCCAATGTTGAAGGTGAATACGGTAATCCTGAACCTAGTTGATTAACTAAACTAATATTCCATTTTTTATTGGGACGATACGACATTGTTACATTTAAAGAATGACGCTGATCCCAATCTAAATACTTTATTTTCCTTACTGAAATTGTATATGAACCCATTCCTGGACCAGAGAGAATACTTATATTTCTCAACATTTCAGGACTCGACGCACTACCTTTTGCCAACATATAAGTATAATCTACACCCGTATTAAATTTTCTATCAGGTGACTGATAATTAAATGAGAGTGTTGCGCCAGTGGAATTGCCATATTCTTTATTTACATATCTGTAAAATGTAGCCGCATTACTTAGGGTTAATATTTCTATACCCAACAAATCTTTAATATCTTTATGAAATATAACAAGCTCCATCGCCAAGTTACTGGTTATTTCTTGTTGATATCCCACTTCGTATTGGACTGTATTTTCAGGTTTTAAATTGGGGTTCCCAATTCTAGACCCAATAATACTAAACTGATTATAGTGTGAAAGAACCGGATTTTGATACATTTTTTCATAGCTTGGTATTTGGAAAAAATGCCCATATGATAATCTTAACGCACCACTTGTAGATATTGGGAACGATAATCCAAAACGAGGACTAAATTTAAATTTACTTTTTGCTTGTTCATAATAACCATCTGCCCCAACAAATTCCGGGTATACTATCGAATAGTCAGGTGCCCAACGATCCTTTGGATTAAAATAATCTAATCTTAGCCCAGCATTTAAAATAATTTTACCAAGTTCCAATGATGTTTGAGTAAAACCTGATGCTTCCAATGGTTTTCGTGTATAATCTATATAGAATAAGTGATCAAATGCACTATCAGGGTGAGTCTCTCGTAACTGTAAATTACCAAATTCATAATTGGCAGTAGAATCACGAAATACATTATAGGGTATTTCAAACTCAAAAATTTCTGATCTCGACCACGGAAACTGCATAGTTTCATATCCTAATTTTTCGCGCATGGGCGAATTCAAATAATGCAATGCATGTTTTTTTATTTCAAAACCGCTTTTAATTTGAATGATATTATTAATTTGCCACGTTATATCTCCATTTGTTAAATGAATCAGTTGTTCATCATAATTTCGGTTCCAACTACTAATACCACCAAAATCATAACCTGTTAATTTCGCAGGGTCCCAAGCATTGACTGCTGTTGTTTGATATCGAGGGTCATTAGAATCCTTAAAAGTATATCGTTGGGAATTAGATTTTTGTAATGAGTACCTTAAATTATAAAATATATTTATAGATGGGCTATGTGTCATAACCAGCATATATGACAAATTTTGATCAGCCCAGAATGAATTCCCATCTGGGCAAAATCGCCAAGAGGAACTATACCCTTTTCCATGAGAATCATTATAAAATGAATTGAGTGAAAATGTTAAATTTGATGATGGTTTGTATACAAGTTTTAAATTTATATTAACTGTTTTTTCCCAATCCATGGGAATTATTTTGCCATCACCAGTATGTAATGAATCCGGAATAGGAATAACAATAGGATCTTTTGGATCAAAACTTGCTGAATACCATTCTCGATAAACTTCAATTTCCCAACCATCTTCAGGCATATACCTTCTTTCGCCATTTAGCCAACCATTTGAATCAACTATCCGGCCATTCAAAAAAAATCCAATCTTACCAATTTTTTTTATGTTTAATAATGGTCCTGATACGGAAATTTTCATTTCTTTTTCTGACATAGGTTGAAACGTATCCAATGCTATATATTGAGGCTTATTAGAAGAATAGAATCCACCTATTAATTGTTCTATACTACCTTCATATTTTGCCCCGGGCATTTTAGTGACCACGTTAACTACACCCGATTGAGCAGAGCCATATTCGGCATTGAATGTTCCAGTAATTACTTGGAGTTCTTCAATAAAATTATTCTCAATTTCAACCATAGACCCACCGGACTGACTGTAATTATCGGTCACAGGAATTCCATCAATCATATATGATATTTCTCTAGATCTTCCGCCTCTGATATGTAGATTACCACTCGCATCAGAAACAACACCTGCTTGTAATTGAATTATATCTTCCAAAGAAGTAACAGGCAACAATTCAATTTCACTTCGATTAATATAAGATGCTGAATTTGTGCGATCTAATTCAACAACTTTTCTTTTTGCAACAACGGTTATTTCTTCTCCTTCAATGATTGTTTCTCTTAAATAGAATTCTAATCTAGTCGTACGATCTACCGATACATTTACATCTATAATGGTATATTTTTTATATCCAATCATTGATGCACTAACAGAGTATTCACCCGGTGGTATATTGATAATCATAAAACTTCCTTCTGTGCTGGAAGCAGCACCAAGCATAGTTTCACCAATTATAACATTAACGCCTGGAAGTGGTAAACCCGTTTTTTCATCTAAAACTATCCCACCGATTTTACCCGTTGACCCTGCAATTAAATATCCAAAAAATATTATTGAACTAAACAGAATTTTCATTATTTTTTTCAGCATGGAATTAGTCTATTATATTAACTTTATTTTGCAAATTCTTTTTTTCTAAAGCAACTTTAAGGGCTCGATCTAATTGATGACTATTTAATTTATATCTATATTTAGATTTTAATTCTGATTCTAGTATTTGTTTAAACTCTTTTTCGGTATCCAAATGTAATCGTCTAAGTTCAAATCGAGTTAATTCTTTTATATTTTTGGTAGCTATAGAATTAATTTTTTCATCTGATTTTAATTTCACTTCCTGATAAAAAAGTTCATTTTTCAAAAGAGTTTCATAGATACTCTGAAGTTCATTATCTATATCATTCTCTTTATGAAGATTCAATTTCCGTGCATGTAAAGAAAATAGGTTTTCCTGAGCAATCGCGTCAACGCGAAGCCTGAAATCAAACATATCAGTTGGTCGTTTCTTTTTATTTTCATAAATATCTTTTAAATAAAGTGTATCGTCATTAAAAGTTGCAACGATTTCATTTAATAATTGATCTGATATGTTTTTCAATAAAAATGCCTTATCATCTGTAATATTTAAATTTTGATTTATAATCATATCAGTTATCTTTTCATTTTCCTGATAACTAAACATAGGAGCCATTTGAATAAATCTTAACTTTGCTTTTTCTTTAATATAGTGCCGTCTTGTTCTATAAAGAGTTTTCCATATTTTGTTTTTGATTTCTTCAAAAGGCGGGGTGGATACAACTCGTTTTTCGCCTTTAAATAATATATAATAACCTGCTACACCTAAAAATGGCTTGGAATAGGAATAATCCTTTAATGTATCCATTACAGCACGAATAATTTCATCACCAATAGATTCTCTTATTAGATAACCTAAATCTCCGCCTTTTTTATTCGATGCTATATCCTGAGAAAACTTTTTGGCCACTTCATGAAATGAATCACCATCTTCAAGTAAAGTATAAATAAAGTAAATAGAATCTTTTTGAGATTTTTTAAATTCTTGTTTTGACTTTTCAAAAAACGGCCTAAGAATATATTTCATATTATATTGAAGACTATACTCCGAATAAAATCTATCTATAAGGCTATCAGTTATAACTGCATCAATAATTTCTGTCCTCATATATCGATAAAATAAAACTTTATTTTGACTATGGTTTAATTTTTTTATAAAACTTGGATTATTATATATTTTTTTATCCGTTGCATCTATTAAAGCAATTTTCTCAATTGCTTTATCGGAAACGATTTTAATTAAATTTTCTTCAGTTGGTAATTCATTAAGTTTTTGTTTAGTACTAAGTAAATAATGATCTACGTATTCCGTTACTGAAACATCACCTCCATTAAATGATACCAAAATATCTTCATTTTGTTCTTTTGAGCAGTTCGTTAATAAAAAAACGAAAGCTATAATTAATAAAATTTGATTATACATTTGATTAGATTATATTTTATAATAAAGAAAATAAAATGGGTTTATCATAATGATAAACCCATTTTATTATTATTTTTAAGAAGCGCTAATTACTTTAATAAAACCATAGACTTAGTAATTGTACTGGCATCCATTTTCAATGAATAAAAATAGATTCCACTAGAGACTTGGTTGCCACTCCCATCCAATCCATTCCACTTTACATTATGTTCACCACTGTGCTGATATCCATCAACTAAAGTAGCAACTCTTTGTCCTGTAATATTATAAACAGTTAGATTAATGCTCCCACTAATTGGGATATTAAATGAAATGTTTGTTTGTGGATTAAACGGATTTGGAAAATTATCATTTAAAATAAATTCCCTTGGCAATGAAGACGAATCATCATTACCAAGAACGACCACTTCACCGCGAGGAGAAACATCGGTACCCCAATCATCGATAGGTGTTTCTGTCATCCCCACCACTGCGAAATTTGACAAATCGTCCATATCATCAAATCCCATTGCTGACCAATAATTACGTAGAGTTCTTAATGATATCCCAACTTGAAGGTAATCATCCCCCCAACGACTTGCAAACCAATCGGGAAAACCGTCAATTAAATCTGCACTTCCATCACCATCAGCATCAAGATCAGAGCTATTATTTAGAAGCGAGCCATCGTAATCAAACACAGTTTCAAGTGAAGGATTAGTAATGTCATAATTGAAAATTTCATAATCATCACCATCGTCCGTTTGTCCATCATAACCATGATAATCTGCAGCCCAATAACTAATATAGTCATATTCTGTACTATCAGCATTTGCATGATAATTAGTGCTGGTACCCCACTCGAGCAACATTTCAGTACCTATAGCATCAGTATCTGCCATACCTTGGCTATTTAAATAACCAACTGGTGTATAATGACCTTCATAATAATGGCTATTCCAACCAGTGGTTACATCATTATCTATATCAATTAGTAACTTGTAATAACCTCTATTTTTATATTCACCATCGTCATTTGTATATGCCATGTTTGGCCAAGCCGGCCCACCATGGAATTTCAAACTCCAATATAAAGCATCATCGGCGACATTTACAAAAGCTTTAACTTCAGCAATATCTACAATATCTGTAACAGCAGCACCCACTTCTGATGGATAGGCACCATCAAGGTTATCAACTGCCGTTGCTAAAGCAGATTGAGCAGCAAATTCAGCTTCGCTTGGAAAGGTAGGACGTGATGGTTGGTCACTAAGAGTAAATGAGCCTCCAGAAGACATATCTGTACCCCAATCATCAATAGGCGTTTCTACCATACCCGCAAATCCAATAACATCGCCTGCATTAAAATAATCAAGTCCAAGGTCAGCATAATAATCTTTAAGTGGCTCAATTTCAACAGCAAATTCTAAAAAATCACTTCCCCAACCATGTCCATTCCAAAAATGTCTATTATCTGCACTAAGTGCATCACTATCAGTAGAGCCAATTTGTAGGGCACCTTCCCATAATAGCGATGTGGCAACATCAATATCTTCTACACTCATATCATAGATTTCATAATCATCACCGTCATCAGTTTGCCCATCATAGCCACTATAATCAGCAGCCCAATAACTAAAATATTCTATTGGTGTACTATCAGCAACAGCATGATATTCAGAACTAGCACCCCACTCGAGAAGCATTTCAGTTCCAATAGCATCTGTATCTGTCATCCCTTGGCTATTTAAATAACCGACTGGTGTATAATGACCTTCATAATAATGGCTATTCCAACCAGTGGAAGCATCATTATCTACATCTAGAAGGATTTTATAATACCCTCTATTTTTGTATTCACCTTGATCATTTGTATATGCCATGTTTGGCCAAGCTGGCCCAGCCTGAAACTTGAGATATGCATAAAGAACATTTCCCACAACAGTAGCCTTTACTTCTGCAAGATCAACAATATCAGTTACAGCAGCACCAACTTCAGATGGATAAGCACCATCAAGGTTGTCCGATGCTGTTACACCTGATATATTCACCCAGTCTGAATCGTCTCCATCCATTACCATTTGAGCAACTGATGTATTTAAACATAGGCTAAATAGTACTAGAGGAAGAACTTTCATTATCGTTTGGTTCATAGTTACTTTCCTTTTTTTGTTCACTTGTTATTTTGCGCTTCATTTTGATTCAAGCACTCAAAAAAGTACTAAATTATACAATAACATCCTAATAATAATGTAATATCATTTTTTTTTCTATCTAGTTTTTCTTAAACTAAAGAATGTTTATTATAAATTATTTGTTATAAACCTATTGAAATGAGAGCGTTAAATACGATTTTGAACTTTTTTATTGCCCTAATTACACTTTTTTACTTTATCGACTGTACTAATGTTGAAGATAAATTTGAAGTTACCCAACTAACATTTAACACTTACAATCATAGCCTTGATAATAATGATAATTTTTCACCAAATGGACAATGGCTGGTTTACGATACACGAATGGAAAATGGTGGAATTCGAATGGGACAAACCATTGAACGAGTTCATCTTGGATCGGGGGAAATAGATACAATATATATGGCTCCGAATAAGAGTGAATATGGCCCGGGTCTGGGTGCTGTCAGTTATAACCCCACCAAAGATCAAGTTGTTTTTATTCACGGATTGTTAAATCCAACCAAAGATGAGCCCTACACATTTACCCGACGATTTGGCGCTATCGTAAATATAGGTCAGCCAAATGATATGGTCGCTTTAGATGCACGAGATGTAACCTTCCCATTTACCAAAGGAGCTTTACGGGGTGGAACCCACCGCCATGAATTCAGTGGAGATGGGAAATGGGTTGGATATACGTATAATGATGCATTAATGGCGATTAATTTTCCAGAAAAGAATCTGCGTACAATTGGCGTTTCAAAAATTGGAAATTCAATTTCTGTAAAGTCAATAAATCGGAAAAATTTCAACGGTATATCAGAAACAGTAGTAGCTGTTTCTGTAACGCCTAATCCTGAATCCGGTTCAGATGACATATCTCATGCCGCTGATGATAGTTGGGTTGGTACATCTGGCTATATCAATAAAAATGGAATACGGCAAAGAGCACGAGCCTTTTTGGGGGAAGTCAGATCAAAAACAAACCAAAAAGTGAAAGAATTATTTATTGTTGATATACCTGAGAATCTAGACTTAACACATGAATCAATTGAAATTGCTGGCACGCTCTCTAATTTACCTACACCGCCAAAAAAAATTTTACAAAGGCGGTTAACATGGACAGCTGAAACAGAATTTCCAGGGTGCAGTGGAATTGTAAGATCTTCTCCTGATGGGAACAAAATAGCTTATCTTTCACGAGATGAGAATGGCATTCAGCAAGTTTTTCTCATGTCACCATTGGATGGTAAACCAACACAGTTGACATCCTTTGACTCATCGGTTCAATCAGGTGTTCGTTGGAACTCAACAGGAACCCATGTCATTTTTTCATTAAATAATTCAATAACTCTTTTCAATTCTAAATCAAAAAAATGGATATCCATTACACGTAAATTCGAGCAACAACCATCTGGTATTGTATGGTCTCATGATGATAAAACAATTGCATTTAATCTTAGAGATCAGAACCAAAATCAACAAATTTTCATAATAAATTCCATTGATTTAAATTAACTCATTTATTCTCGACAAAAGCTTCATAATATCCCTACCCAATTTCAAGGTAAAATGAATCTTTTCAAAAATTTAATCATCAGTTTTATTGCTACATTTGCAGCTCTTTTTTCAGATACAAGGGAATTAACAATTTCCCCTACATTAACATCTCCCGTTATTGATGGGGTCATTAACGATTCTGCTTGGGAAAAAATAAATCCAACATCACATTTTATTCAATCAAGCCCTAACCCAGGCAAACCCATGACCGAAAAGACAGAAGTCAGGGTGACATATTCCGAAGACTCACTATATGTTTTTGCCATGCTTTACGATTCGAGTCCAGATAGTATAATGACTCAAATGACGGGTAGAGAAGGCATTGGAAATTCAGAATACTTTTCACTAACCATTGATACATTTAAAGATAAAATGAATGGATATCGATTTGGTGTTTCTTCAGCAAACTCTCGTAGCGAAGGTCGAATTTCAAATGAAAGATATAATGGGCAATGGAATGCCATTTGGAATAGCCAAGTTACATTTAATGATAGCGGATGGGCTCTAGAGTTATCTATCCCCTTTTCTATATTAAGATTTTCTAATGAGAATAAACAAGGTTGGCGAATAAACTTCAATCGCACCATTCGGAGAAAAAATGAATCAGGATCGTGGAATGAAGTGAAACCAACAATTGCAGGTTCCATGACACAGATGGGGGAATTATTTGGAATACGCGGAGTAAAATCTCATTCTCAACTTGTATTAACTCCCTATTTATCATCTGCTGTACAATTTGGAGAATCATTTCGAGCTGGATCTGCCCAAGCATATCGAGGTGGAATCGATCTGCATTTCACCCCAAATAAAACAACAATTCTTGATATGATATTATTGCCTGACTATGGTCAAGTCACTTCTGATAATAAAGTACTAAATTTAAGTTACTCAGAAATTGTATATGGAGAACAAAGACCATTTTTCAGCGAGGGAATGAATTTATTTAATAAAGGTGGTTTATTTCTTTCTCGTAGAATTGGTGGGAAACCATCTAAAATAGAATCTATATATAACGAAATGAATGATACAGATTCTATTGTTTCAAACCCCGCGGAAAGTGCACTATTAAATGCAACTAAATATGTCAAACATTTGAATGACAATGCCAGTTACGGTATTTTTAACGCATCAACAGAAAAAACATATGCAATTATAGAAGATTCTAATCACGTACAACGATCTGTATTGACCGAACCATTTGTGAATTATAATGTATTTGTTTACGATAAAATTATTCGAAATAATTCAACTGTTACCTATACAAATACAAATGTATATCGTGCGAATGTGTCATTTAATAACGCTTCTGTAAATGGAATTACATTCCAACTTAAAAACCCTTCAAACACTTATGCTATAGCTGGAAATTCTAAATATTCTTCCGTTAGCCAAGATGATTCAATAGGAACTGGATATCAATATAAGATACAGGCACTAAAGACGAGTGGGAAAACTCGATTTACTCTATCACATTATGCCGAAAGTGATACGTATAATCCAAATGACCTAGGCTATTTACATGCAAATAATGAATTTTCTTATCATGGTCGAGTGAGTTATTCTCTATATGACCCAATTGGCCCATTCCTAAGAAGCTCAATATCAGCATCTGCAAAATATCGCCAATTATTTAAGCCGAGAACTTATACAGACTCTCGTCTATCTTTTAATAGTTCTGCCACATTTACAAATTATATAAGTAGCTCATTTGGTGTGACTTTTCAACCTGGGAATGCATATGATTATTTAGAACCACGAAGAAAACTATTTGATAAGAAATTACTTCTCCCTTCCTATTACCAGATGCATGGACATATAAGTACGGATGGACGAAAAAAAATTGGAATGTCTGGAGGAATATACTGGATAGATCGAAAAGGGTTTTCTGAAACAGGGCTTTCACTATGGAGTTCTATTTGGTATAGATTTAATGACCAATCATCTATGAGTTATAGTATTAGTACAAATAACGAGTTCAATGATCATGGATGGGTCACTGAAGTAAATGATTCAACAATCTTTGGCGCACGGAATATTGAAAAAATTGAAAATAATTTTTCATTGGGTCATCGATTTTCAAAAGATCTTTCAATGGGAATGAGAGTCCGTCATTATTGGACACAGGGACATTATGTAGATTTTTTCAATTTAGAAAATAATGGAGAACTCAGTTCAATTCCCTGGGGAATAAATAATGACTTTAATTATAATACCTTTAATATTGACTTTAACCTGTCCTGGCAGTTTTTACCATTAAGCCAATTATCATTATCTATCAAGGATTCCTTTTCAAACTATACATCAGATATAACTGGAAACTATGTTTCAAATTTCAATGATATTATCCAACAACCAAGGTCAAAACAAATCTCATTAAAAATGATTTATTATTTTGACTCATCACCTTACCTATTACGATAATTTATTATCTAAAATCTCTTTCACCTGTTCTGTGTTTTGAATACTTGTTGTAGCTTGAACGACTTTACCATTTTTGTAATAAACAGTGAATGGTAAACCCATAAAATTTGAGCATTCGGGTAAATCTCTTATGATATTCGCAAAAGATGCATCAAATGCCATATCATAAAATTTAACTTTATTATAGTCTGGTTTTAATTTTTCCATAGCTGTAAAAACAGGAACGCACATAGGCCCCATCCTCCCACAACAAATCATAACATTTTCATTATCAGTAATAATTTTATGATGATCTTCTTTAGAAACAACATGATCTAAACTAGTTTGTAATAACATTATTTATCCTCTCAATAGTTATATTTTTGATGAACTATATATTAGATGGTACTTTTTTCGTTAGGTTACAATTAATTAGGATAGATTTAAATCATTTTGATTCTAGGTTTACTTTTTACTATCTAAAATATTAAAAAACATAATAATTTATATTTATTTTGCATAATTCTTCTTTTTTTATTTGATAATGGATTTAAAAATGAACTATGATACCAAAAGTTCCTTTTGGTGATTGTATTTAGCATTCATTAGAATTAATATTCGGCTTTAATTATTAAAAAATGAAAAAGTTTTCCACTTATTATATTCTATTATTTATAGGATTATCTTCAACACTTTTTGCCGGCACAACCGGGAAGATATCTGGACAAATTGTAAGCGCAACTTCGAATGAAGGTCTAATTAGTGCAAATGTTATGCTTCTAGGGACCAATTTAGGCTCATCGACGGATATAAATGGATATTATAGTATCATTAATGTTCCACCTGGGACTTTTGAAATGCAGGTGCATTACATGGGATATGCAACGCATCGAATACAAAATATCAAAGTTCATATAGATCGAACAACAACTCAAAATGTAAGCCTTTTGGAAGAATCTGTTGAGTTGAATGAAATAATTGTAAAAGCTGAACGCCCAATTATTGAAAAAGATCGAACTCATTCATCTACCAAAGTAACATCAGACATGGTTGATCAAATGCCCGTTACAGAAATATCTGAAATCATCTCTCTACAACCAGGAGTTGTAAACTCAGGAGGTTTGCATTTTCGTGGTGGGCGAAGTAGAGAAGTTGCCTATTTGATTGATGGTGTTCCTGTCACCAATTCATTTAGTCAGGGAGGTGGAAATAATATTCCCATTGAAAATGCAATGGTGGAAGAATTAGAAGTAATTAGCGGAACATTTAACGCTGAATATGGGTCTGCTCAATCAGGAATTGTAAATATTGTTACTAAGCGAATTGAGCATGAATTCCACGGAACCGTCAAAGCATATATGGGTGATTGGTTTAGTAACCAGTCAGATATTTTTCTTGGGATTGATGATTATAATCCTCTTGGTGAATTAGATAAGCAATTCACATTATCCGGTCCTTTTCTACATAAAAATATGGGATTCTTCATTTCAGGGAGATTCAATAATTGGGAGAGCAAGGAATGGTATGAACGAAGATATAATATAATTGATGGGTGGAAAATTTCGGCTTATGAACGCTGGTTCCGAGAGCATAATCCGTCAGAATACGCCGCCTCGCAAGGGATTCTAATTCCAGATTCATTAAAAACAGGTGACGGGGCTAGAGGCCCACTCCGAACTGGAAAACAAAATTCGATGACGGCAAAATTATCGTGGCTACCTACAGAAAAAATTAATTTTATTTACCAATTCTTTGGATCAAATTCTAACAGCAACGGTGGTGGAAGTTCGCGACGATATCAGCCGGATGGTTCTTCAAAGAGTATTAACTGGTCAGGGTCTCACATTATTTCATTCAAACATTTTCCCGCCCAAAACTTTTTTTACAACATTACCCTTTCCTATCAACATAATAATAGTGAATCTTATTATCGGAAAGATAATAAAGTTGCTCTTTTTCCAGGAGATACAGGCATTCAACTCATTAATGCAAATGTAAGTGGATTTTCTTTAGGTAGCACCGATGGATTTTATACAGGAAAAGACGGGAAAGGATATCGAGATCTTTACTTAGTTAAAGGTGATTTTAATTGGCAAATTAATCGAAGAAACTTTATAAAAGCAGGATTTGAATTTAAACAACATGACGTAAATACCTACTCTTGGGGTGTTCGGCAAACTAATGTTTGGAAAAATTCACAATGGCCAAATCAATCAGATTTAAATGGTGTTAACCACACATTTGACGCCTATTGGGATTCTCTTGAAACATATTGGCAAGATTGGGAATCTATTTATGACACTGTTCGTTTTGTCGCAATTGCTGATTCTGAATACACACTTTGGCGTGATTATACTATTAAGCCAAAGGAAGCAGCACTATATGTTCAAGATAAAATTGAATTAGGAGAAATCATAATAAATGCAGGTATTAGGCTAGATGCTTTTTTCCCTAATGAAGTTTATCCTATCCAACTACGCACAGAAGCACGAAATCTAGGTTCACCCCAAAATCTAAAACCAGCATCCACAAAATTACAATTCAGTCCAAGGATTGGACTATCATTTCCCATCTCTGATAGAGGTGCTTTTCATGCATCTTACGGACATTTTTTCCAAATGCCAGCATTTCAATATATGTACAATGAGCCATTATATATATTAAATAAACTTCAATTAGAAGGCCGAACTTTAGGGAATGCCGATTTAAAAGCTGAAAAAACAATTGCTTATGAAATTGGAATTCAACAAGGAATTACAAAATCTGTTTCTATTGATATTACAGCCTATTATAAAGATTTTAGGAATCTTCTGGGTATTGAGCGTATTTCAACTATTGATGCTGTAGGATATAATCGGTTTATTAATCGTGATCATGGGAATACAAAAGGAGTATCAATTGGGTTAATGAGTCAAGGCAATGATTTTATCACTGGTGGACTCAATTATACCTTATCGTATGCAAATGGAAGTTCATCTGATCCTAATTCGTTATTTCTAATTCAATCATCCACGCAATTAGGCGGAGAAGATGATGCATATGTTGAAAGGAAAATCCTACCACTTAATTGGGATCAACGACATACTCTAAATCTGTTTGTCAATATTGGACGACCAAATGATTGGAGCGTTGGTCTTATTTCCTATCTAAATAGCGGAACACCCTATAGCCCTTCTTTTGTAGAACGATTTGATATAGCAAGTCGGGAATATAGAAATCTAGGTCGTAAACCTTTAAGGTGGAGTGGAGACATTCAAGGTAAAAAACATTTTAAAATTTTAAAATATCATTCAATCATTTTTATTAAAACAGATAATTTATTAGATCATCTTAACCATGAATCCGTGTTTTCTTCAACGGGAAAAGCCGATCAAATTGCTAGGCTACCTGAAAATGAACTTCTCGATAAAGAGAAGCTCGAACAAGAAGGGCATTTCACAATGAATGAAATTGATATTCGCCCCGGTTACTTTTCAGCCCCTAGAAATATTCAAATTGGACTTGAAATAAAATTCTAATCACAATGAAAAATAAAATAATATTTCTTTTATTAGTGTTTACAACTGTCGGATCTTCCTTTTCTCAAGATATTGAAAAGGATAAATATTTATCAAATCTACAGAATGGAACTCGTAGTCAAATTCGATCCTTCACAACAAATAAAACTACAATAAGTGAAGAAGGCAATGATCGCTTTTTGCGATTTTCAATTCACGATGGAAACCTGATTACGGGTGGTGTTACAAATTCGGGATTAATGTCCCACCATTACGTTTCAGGAAATCCTGAAATTTCATGGCCTAAAGGACCAAAAAAGATATCCTATATACATGGTGCAGTCTTTTATGTCGCTGCCGAAGTCGTAGATGCGAATGGAGATACAATCCATATTGTATCTGATAATTATCGTCGATCATCAATCGAAACTTCCGATGATTTATCACATTTTTATGCTTTTATGCCTCTTCCAAAATATTTCAACATGGACCAACCTGAAGCCTATGAAACTCCAGAAATATATGGTATTTCTGAAGATGTAGGTGAAGATGGAATCCCCAATACAAATGACTTTGGCGAAGGGGATGGCTTACTTCAATTTGCTGAAGATTTTAATGGAAATAATATTTTAGACATCAGCATGCAAAATGAAGTGGGATGGTTTGCAATTAGTCATAGAAAAGAAACATGGCCACAGTATTGGCCTCCTCAATCCTATCCTGGAGATGATCGAGAAATCGGTGATGAAATACCCGGAGTACGTGCTGGGCGTTGGAATGGTGAATACGGTGCGTATATGCGTGCAGATCAAGAATCTTTTTATGCCATGGATGATAGTGAAAATGATGAATTTGAATATTATCCTATTGAAGGAGACTCTCTCGATTTCCCTGAAGGGAAAAGAGGACTTGGAATAAAAGTGGATGTGCGTTCTTATCAATGGAGCGCTCGTTTAGCGGAAGATATTTTTATCAGTATTTACGATATTACCAATGAAGGTAAAGATTTAAATAATTGTATAGTTGGAATGTATATTGATCCTGACATGGGCGGGTCAAGTAATGGCGATGATGCAGATTTTGATAATATCGCTGATATTACCTATTCATGGAATAGAACTGGTATCTCAAATAATGGACTTCCAACTGGCTATTTTGGATTTGGTTTTTTTGAAAGCCCCGGACTTGCAAATGATGGAATCGACAATGATGACGATGGGCTAATCGATGAAAGTCAAAATAATGGTATTGATGATGATGGAGACTGGGTTGGCTGGGAAGATGAAAATGAAAATGGTGTTTGGGACAGTGAAGACTTGAACTTCAATTTAATTCTTGATTCAGATGAAGATATTAATGAAAATGGCCTATTAGATATTGAACCATTAAATGATGATTTAGGAGCAGATGGTCTAGGTCCAAATTATGATGGTTATACAGGACCTGACCAAGGTGAAGCCAATGGAGTCCCTGATTTAGGCGAACCAAATTTTGATTTTACGGACAATGATGAATCTGACCAAGTTGGGTTAACATCATGGTATTTAAGAGATGTTGATAATACCATGGCAGATGATGAGCAGTATTGGGACGTAGAGATTCAACCTGGAACATACATCATTCGTCCTGGTTATCAGCGAGATATTGCTTGGACATATGGAAGTGGATTTGTAGAGTTCGCCGGTGAAGAAAAAACACACCGATATGCAATCGCACTTTTATTTGGAAATGATCAAGATGACATTCTCCGAAATAAAAGGACCATGCAAGTTATTTACGATAATGATTATAGTTTTGCTAAACCACCTCGTACACCAATTGTAAAAGCCACTGCTTATGATAAAAGAGTTGTTTTAACATGGGACGATAATGCAGAAAATTCTCGTGACCCTATTTATGGAAAAGATTTTGAAGCTTACTACGTTTATAAAAGTACTGATCCTACTTTTTCAGAAATAAAAACCATTACAGATGCTTATGCTAATCCACTTCTTTTCAAGCCTGAAGCTATTTATGACATCAAAAATGGTCTTGGCGGAATTCACCCAGTAAATATTGGCGGTGAAATGGGATCGGATAGTGATTTAGGCGTTTCTTATAACATGGGGTCTGATAGTGATTTGAAACATTTTTATGTGGATTCAACTGTTACAAATGGAAGAACATATTACTACGCAATTGTTTCGGTGGATCGCGGACATCATTATTCCTTTTATCCAAGCCTTACCAATTTAGAAAATATCAGTGATATATCTCCTACAGAATGTAGTGCAAATATTCAAATTGACATTTTAGGACGCGCAATTGCTTTTGATCGAAATACAATAGCCATCACTCCTGAAGAAACTTCCGCTGGATGGATTTTCCCAACAGTTCAAATAGAAAAAGTTAATGGTGTTGGGACGGGAACAGTCGAAATACAAATCCTTGATCCTACTAAAATAAATCATGGAACTTCCTATAGATTAGAATTTGACGATGATGGAAGTTTTGAACAATTTGATTCAACTCATTTTACAGGACTCACTTCCCAAATGGTTTTGTATTCAAATACAGAAGAAAAGTTAATGGGATCTGTTACTGATCCTAACTCAAATCCCTTGGCTCAAGAATTTATATATGATGGATTTCAAGTCATTTTACATAATGATGGGACAGGAATGAATGAAGCTGGATGGATTTCGGGATTATCATCATTAACTGCTCATGACATTACAAGTGGCTTTGGTGGTTTACAATTAAGAAGAGATTACGAAATACGAGTGAGTACAGTTGGAGCCGATACATCTGTCGTATCTTTGCCTGTCAGTACAAATTTTCAAATTTGGGATGTGACAAAATCAGATAATGAATTCCAAGTAGATTATATGTATACACCTAATATTTGGCCAAATGACCCAACAAGACGATATTTGAAAAATGGTGACCAAATAAAAATCGTTAATAATATTGACGACCAGATTTTTTTATGGCAATGGCTTATGGCTTTTCCGGAAAATGCTGATTCAACATCCATGACCATGCCTGATAGTGGTGATGTTTACTCTATCACAACCTATAAACCTTTTGATAGATATGATGCATTTGAGATTTCTGTCACTGGAAATTATATATCACAAGATCTTGCAAAGAGTGAAATGGATAATATTTATGTTGTGCCGGATCCATATATATCAGTTAATCCATTAGAAAGAAAAGTCATAAATCAAGAAGAAGGACGTGGCGATCGTCGAATTGACTTTGTTAATTTACCCCAGGAATGTGATATTTTTATTTTTACCTCATCGGGTAAATTGGTGCGAACACTTCAACATTCTACATCCGAAAATAATTCTCGTAAAAGTTGGGATTTAAGAACAAAAGATGGCTTAGAGATATCCCATGGTATTTATTTCTATATTGTTGAATCTTCAAAATTTGGTTCAAAAAAAGGTCGTTTTGCAGTTATTAAATAAATCTACCAATCCATTGCATTCGCTAGGTCTCGTTGTTTTATTGCTAATCAATTTTGAACCACTCTCTGCCCAGTTTGATTCAAATGTATCAGGTGTAGGAACAACATCTGCTTCATTTCTCGAAATTGGAGTAAGTGCTCGAGCCATGGGAATGGGTGGTGCATATACTTCTGTCATTGATGGTCCAGCTGCTCTCTCTTATAACCCTGCAAATATAGTTTGGTTAAATGGCACTCAAGTTGAATTCATGCATAACCAATGGTTTATTGACGCATATCATGATTTTGTTGGTGTTGTCATACCTTTATCCGGGTTAAGGTCTTCCATTGGATTTCAATATGTTGGTTTAAATTATGGTGATCAACCTGTAAGGACTATAAATCGTCCTGAAGGTACTGGAGAGTTATATTCTGCAGGAGATTATTCATTAGGAATAACATTAGCAAAAGCACTTACAGATCGGTTTTCATTTGGATTATCACTAAAATATATTGAAGAACGTATTTGGAATACTCGAGGTAGCGCTCAAGCAATTGATATGGGAATTTTTTACAGATCCCAGTTAGAAGGTCTTCAAGTGGGTATGAGTATCAGCAACTTTGGCTCTGAAATAAAACTAATTGGGCGAGATTTAGATACCACAGTTGACCCCGAAGATGACAATGAGAATGTAGACAATGTGCCTACAACATATCAAACAGATTCATACCCTCTCCCTATATTATTTCGTGCTGGCTTATCCTATAAAATGAAATTGGGCTCAGTTGGGAATTTATTAACAACCATAGATGTTTTACATCCATCTAATACAACAGAAAGTATAAACATTGGCTCTGAATTTGGATTTCAAAATATGTTTTATATTCGAGCTGGTTATAATAATCTATTTGAAGAAAATGCAGAAAACGGAGTAACAATTGGTGGTGGTTTGGATATGTTTTTCCAAAACGACTCCTGGGGGTTACGATTAGATTATGCCTATGCTGATTGGGGAATGTTAGGCTATAGCTCCCGTATTTCTTTAGGATTAGTGTTTTGATCTAAATGTTTTATCTCCCCTTTTACCTTTTATTTTTATCTTTTACATCTCTACAATGCACCAACTCTAAACCTGAGTTAGATCAGCAAGATAATATTGTAGCAACCATTGGAAATAC
>JABIHN010000013.1 GCA_018649625.1 Fidelibacterota bacterium
AATTGTATAACGATCAGTTCGTGCAGCAATGGATGAGCCAAGTTTTGGTTGTTTTACAATTGCTTTAGCTACATTTGATGTGGCTTCACTTTCATCTGATTTGAATTCATCTTCAACTTCTTCTTCTTCTTCTTCTTCTTCTTCACTATAAGAATCATCATCATTCAAAATTACATTTTCAATATCATCATCTTCGATTTCATCATTGTTATTATTTTCTTCTTCTAAATCCTCATTTAACCATTCTTCTTTGGCTTCAGTCTTTGGCTCATCAACCTCATTATCATTTTCAGTTAGTTCGTTTTCATCTTTTTCATTTGGATCCAAGATAGAAAATGCAAAGGTTTGTGTGGATACGTCATCCCCATATTGTGAAACTACAACTTCCACGGAATAATCACCTGGATAGTCTGGGATAAAGGACATTTTTTGACCATCATCCGACGAAAAAAGATCGGAAGAATTCATAAGGGAACCATCTGGTTGATCAATCAATGACCAACGATAATCCATATCCTTGCCTTCTTCAGGGTTTTCGGCAGTGATCGAAATTGATTCGTCCACATAGCCTTCAATTCCGCCTCCGCCACAGGCAACAATGAGTAATAATGTAATTATAGAAAGGATTTTCCGCATAAGAGATTTATTTATTGCTTATAAGTTCACTCTCTGAGAAGAAAAAGGCAATTTCTTTTTCAGCATTTTCGTCACTATCTGAACCATGAACTGCATTTTCCCCTAAACTAGTAGCGAAATCTTTACGAATCGTTCCATCTTCTGCATCTTTTGGGTTAGTTGCACCGATAGTTTCTCGCCATTCAGCAACAGCATTCTCTTTTTCCAATGCTAATACCATACATGCCCCAGAAGACATAAATGTTGTGAGCTCACCAAAAAAAGGTCGTTCTCTATGAACACCATAAAAGCCTTCTGCTTGCTTTAAAGTCATTTTCATTAATTTAGCTGAAAGGATTTTGAAATCAGCTTGAAGGATTCTATCATAGACCTTTCCAGTATTTCCATTTTTGATTGCATCAGGTTTAATGATTGCAAAAGTCCTGTTTGTCATTTTTTATTTTCCTGTTTTTTCTGCCACTAATTACTCAAAGACATCATGAAAAACTTTGCGATTCTTAGTGATCTTGGTGGCTGTTAATTATTTATTTTTTTTATTTGAAATAAAAGACACCAAAATTAGCTAAAAAAGCTTAGCGGTTCTTAGTGTTTTTAGTGGCTAAAATTTTTCCATGGCTGCTTTCATGAGATCGCCAATATCCGCAACTGACTCTGCGACTGCAATTCCACACTCACCAAGGATTCTCATTTTTGCTTCTGCTGTATCATCTCCTCCAGATACAATAGCGCCCGCATGTCCCATTCGTCGTCCGGGAGGTGCAGTTTGTCCTGCAATAAATCCAACCATAGGTTTGGTTACATTATCTTTAGCCCAGCGTGCAGCTTCAATTTCCATTTGTCCGCCGATTTCTCCAATCACTACAATGCCTTTCGTTTCAGGATCCGCTTCAAAAAGTTCGATGCAATCTTTCATGGTAGTTCCAATAATTGGATCTCCACCAATGCCAATGGCTGTAGTTTGTCCTAGACCAACATTTACCAATTGATCAATGGCTTCATAGGTGAGAGTCCCTGATTTGGAAATAACTCCAATATTTCCTTTTTTGCAAATGAAACCCGGCATGATACCCAGTTTACATTCGTCAACGGTGATAATTCCCGGGCAATTCGGTCCAACAAGTCGTGTTCCATTTTGGTCCACCACTTTTTTCACTTTCACCATATCATGGACAGGGACACCTTCTGTAATGCATACAACTACTTTTATTCCCGCAAAACTGGCTTCAATCACAGCTTCAGCAGCGAAAGGAGGGGGCACGAAAATAATGGACGTATCCGCACCAGTTTGCTCCACTGCTTCTTCAACAGAATTGAAAATGGGAACACGGTCATCCAATGTTTTTTGTCCGCCTTTTCCGGGTGTAACACCAGCAACAATATTGGTGCCATAATCTAACATTTGTCCAGCGTGGAACTGACCTTCGGAACCCGTAATTCCCTGAACAACAATTTTTGAATCTTTATTTACTAATATTGACATTGAAAAACTCCTAATTACCTAAGGCGGCATTTACAACTTTTTGTGCAGCATCTTTCATACCAAGAGCTGGGATAATATCTACGCCTGATTCGGCTAAAATAGTTTGGGCTTCTTTGGCATTGGTTCCTTCCAATCGAACTACAACTGGTACTTTTAATCCCATTTCTTTAACTGCTTGGACAACACCATTTGCAACACGATCACAACGAACAATCCCTCCAAATATGTTAATCAAAACGGCTTTTACGTTTTTGTCCGATAAAATAATTCGAAAGCCGTTTTTAACTGTTTCTGCAGAAGCCGTGCCACCTACATCCAAAAAGTTTGCTGGTTCACCCCCTGCCAGTTTTATAATATCCATGGTTGCCATGGCCAGTCCAGCTCCATTTACCATACACCCAACATTGCCGTCCAGCTTAATGTAATTCAGGTTGAATTTTCCTGCTTCAACTTCGTTGGGATCTTCTTCATCCAAATCCCGCATGGCAGCAATATCTTTATGGCGGAAAAGGGCATTATCATCCAGATTCACTTTTGCATCCAAAACAACTACACGTCCATCGGTGGTAAGAATCAGGGGATTCACTTCTACAATGGTTGCATCAATACTTTGATAAGCATGATACATTTGCATTAAGATTTTCGTGGCAGCCTTAAACGCATCGCCTGTGAGTCCCAGAGCATAAGCCAGTTTTCGGGCTTGAAATGACTTCATTCCCAAGAGTGGATCAATCCAGACTTTGGAGATTTTTTCCGGTGTTTCGGCTGCGACTTTTTCAATCTCTACACCGCCCTCAGAAGAAACCATAAAAACATCCATCCCCTTCCCACGATCTAAGGTAATGGCGGCATAATATTCTTCAGCAATATCAAATGCTTCCGTCACATATACCTTTCGAACGAGTTGACCGCTTTCACCTGTTTGGTGAGTAATCAGATTCATCCCTAAAATATGTTGTGCATTTTCCAATGCTTTATCAAAATTGGGTGAATATTTTACACCACCGCCTTTTCCGCGACCACCTGCGTGGATTTGTGCTTTTACAACCACATCTTCCGTATTAAAATCTTGTTGTACCTTTTTAATAGTGGATTCTGCATCTTCAGTTTTGTCGAAAATATATCCGTCCTGGACGGGCATTCCAAAATCAGCGAATAGTTTCTTGCCCTGATATTCATGTATTTTCATTTTTCATTCCTTATTTCAGTCCCAGCTTTACCGTCTAATGCGGCTTTAATACATGGGATAGATGTTATGATAACTTTCTCACCGTGATATTTCAAAAAATGAATCGCTGCTTTTATTTTCGGCGCGATACTTCCTTGTTGAAATTCACCTTTTTCGTATAAATTTTCTGCTTCAGTTGTACTTAAAGTACGAATGGATTCTTGTTGATCAGTGCCATAATTTAGGTAAATATTATCTACATCCGTAATAATCCATAATTCTTCTGCGTGGAGAATTCTACCCAACTTTGCTGCGGAGTAGTCCTTGTCAATTACAGCATCAAGTCCTTCAAGATGGCCATCTGAATTATTAAAAACTGGAATTCCTCCGCCACCGGAAGCAATCACAATTGTTCCACGATCCACCAATGATTTTATAGATTTTCCATGCATAATATATTTAGGCATTGGAGACGGAACAACGCGTCGCCAAAGATTTGGCTCTTGTTCTTTAATTATCCAATGAAATTTCTTTGCTAATGATAATGCTTCTTTTTTAGAATATCGTGCACCCACAAATTTACTTGGTTTTGTTATGGAAGGATCATTCTCATCAACGATAACTTGAGAAACCAAGGTAACGACTTCCCGATCAATATTTAGATCGCGCAATTTATTTTGTAATGATTGTTGAATCATATACCCAATAGTACCTTGTGTTCCCGCAACACAAATACCTAGAGGAATAGGAGGAACTTTATTATGGGTCAAATCCATGCGCAGGAGTTCATTTCCCACTTGAGGACCATTACCATGATTAATACATAGATTGTATCCTCTATCTATAAAATGGGTAATGCCATCTAAAGTTTCCCGAGTGTGAGAAAATTGCTGGGAAATTGTTCCTGCTTCGCCTTTTGGGGAAAGAGAATTTCCACCCATGGCAATCATTGCTGTAGGCTGATTCAATTAATCTTTGTCCATGAATGGATATGGAAAATTCTTTGGAGGATCAAATGTTTCTTTTATTGTTCTTTGAGAAACCCATCGAAGCAAATTCATCATAGAACCGGCTTTATCGTTTGTACCCGAAGCACGGCTTCCTCCAAAAGGTTGTTGCCCCACTACAGCACCTGTTGGTTTATCATTAATGTAGAAATTTCCAGCAGAATGAGTTAACACCTTACTCGCTTCAACAATAATTTCTCGATCAGTACTATGAATGCATCCAGTCAATGCATATGGCGAAGTTTCATCAACTAATTTTAGTGTTTCATTCCATTTATCTGGATTATAGATATAAATGGATAATACGGGGCCAAATATTTCTTCTTCCATTGTTTTGAAATGAGGATCGGTTGTTACAATAGTTGTGGGTTCAATAAAATAGCCTTTAGAATCATCATAAGTACCACCTGTAATAATTTCAGCTTCTGTTGAATCTCTTGCATAATCAATAAAAGATGTAATTGAATCGAAAGCTGGTTGATCAATCACAGCGTTCATGAAATGTGAAAAATTTTCAGGATCTCCCACCGTAATTTCATTCACCATAGATTGATATTTTTCTTTGACATCAGGCCAAATTGATGATGGAATATAAGCTCTAGACATGGCCGAACATTTTTGTCCTTGATATTCAAATGCACCTCGGACCATGGCAGTGGCTAAGGCATCAATATTTGCTGACTCATGAGCAATACAAAAATCTTTTCCACCGGTTTCACCTACAATTCTTGGATAGGTTTTATATTTTGATATATTATCTCCAATGGTTTTCCACATAGATTGAAAAACAGAAGTTGATCCTGTAAAATGCACACCGGCTAGATGTGGGCTATCGAGCACACTCGGACCAATTTCTCGTCCAGAACCCGGAATGAAATTAATGACACCTTTCGGTAATCCAGCTTCTTCAAATAGTTTCATTAAAAAATATCCACTGTAAACTGAACTTGATGCCGGTTTCCATAAGGAGACATTTCCCATCAAAGCCGGAGCTGTAGGTAAATTTCCTGCAATGGATGTAAAATTAAAAGGAGTGACGGCAAAAATAAATCCTTCTAGTGGTCGGTTTTCAACCATATTCCAAATTCCATCTGGAGAATATAAAGGTTGTTGCGCATAGATTTCTTGAGCGTACATGGCATTGAAATTGAAAAAATCAATTAATTCACAAGATGCATCTACTTCAGCTTGAAAAGCGTTTTTGCTTTGGCCTAAAACTGTAGCAGCATTGATAGTTTGCTCATGTGGCCTTTGTAAAATTGAAGCCATCCTTTTGAATAATGCTGTCCGAGATTCCCAAGGAAGACAAGACCAGTCTTTCCATGCATCCATTGCAGATTCAATTGCCATTTTAATCTCTTGTTCGCCTGCTTGATGAAAAACGCCTAATACATGTTGATGGTCATGGGGAATTCGCATTTCAACGGTATTTCCAGTGTATATTGATTCACCATTAATAATAACAGGAATTTCAATTTCAGTTGATTTTAATTCTGAAATTCGTTTTTTAAGAGCGATTCGTTCAGGTGTACCAGGTGCGTACGAATAGACAGGCTCATTCACTGCTTTAGGAACATGAACTTTTGCGTTTTGCATAACTATACCTTGATATTTAATTTTATAAAAATATGAATAATAAAGCCCCAAAAATTACGGTTAGATTCTAAAGACACAAGGAAGAGAGTTGGCCTGGATTAGAAATAAAAAATTAGTAAAATAAAATTGTATTATAGAGTCCACTCCAGAAAGGGGTTAAACTCCTAAGTCGTTGGGCTTTCCACAATCCTCGCCCTAAAGGACGATGTAAGTATTTTACTGTATCTCCAATAATACATAAAATTACCTCATGCTTTAGCTTGGGGTGAATATTCTAAAAAAATGGGACTTTAGTCCAACTTGACCTTTTCAGAGCAGACTCATTATACATATAATCAATATTTCAATTGATTAGATCAATTCTAATTCGGCAATTTTAGCCACGTCTATAAATCCATTCAATGCAGACTGCATTTCAGGTAGTCCAGGAGCTGTCACGAGTTTTTGTCGAAATTTTGAAGCGCCAGGAAATCCTTTGATATAATTGGAAAAATGTTTTCGCATCAAATTAGTTCCTGTTCGTTCACCACGATTTTCTAATAGTAATTCAAAATGCCTGTTGCACATATTTGCAATATCTAACAAAGTGGGAGTAATTGGATTGGATTTTCCATTTAAACGAGCTTTTGCTTCTTGAAAAAACCATGGATTTCCTTGGGCAGCACGGCCAACCATTACAGCGTCACACCCAGTTTCATCAAACATCCTCATCATATCATCTGGGGTGCAAACATCTCCATTTCCAATCACAGGAATAGAGCAAGACTCTTTTAAAAGTTTAATATAGTGCCAATCAGCTTTGCCAGTATAACGTTGTTTGGTTGTTCGGGGATGAAGTGCTATTGCTTTGACACCAATTTTTTCTAATCGTTCGCCAACTTCAGGAATAACTATTGAAGTTTGATTCCATCCCATTCGCATTTTTACAGTAACGGGAATTTCAGGGATGGATTCAACGACGGCTGCTGTAATATCATCCATTAAACATAAATCTTGAAGGGCGGCAGACCCACCACCTTTCTTTGTTACTTTTGGAACTGGGCAGCCATAATTTATATCGAGAATATCAGGCTTGAACGTATCCACAACAAATCGAGCAGCTTGACTCATAGTTTCTGCATCACTTCCAAATATCTGGATTCCAATGGGGCGTTCTGCATCTTCAAATCTGATTAAATTTAATGTTTTAGTATTTTCACGAATAATTCCATCTGCAGAAACAAATTCTGAATATACAATTCCTGCCCCCATTTCTTTGCATAGAATACGAAAAGGGTAATCGGTCACGCCCGCCATTGGGGCGAGCAGAATTGGTGTTTCAATCTGAATATTCCCGATTTTCATAGATGGAAATTAAGGACTCAACTTTATAAAAAGCTATAAATCACAATTTGAAAATTTGGATTGATTATTATCTTTTTGACCATTACACTAATGATGACTAAATCAAGATGTTTTGAAAGTTTGGTCTTTTTCGAATTTATTAAACTGGATTTAGTTAATCTTCATGGAGAACATTGAATGAAAAAAAACAAGTTTAAAAGATTATTTATTTTCTCGTTATTTATAAGCATGGTTTCAAGTCAATCAGCTCCAGGTGATATTGCTTTTATTGCATATAATGGAGACGGTAACGACGATTTTGCTTTTGTATTACTTGTTAATGTGTCTAGTGGAGCTGTAATCTATTTTACCGATAATGAGTGGAATGGCAATGCTTTTAATAATACAAATGAAGGGTATGTCACATGGACAGCTACGTCAAACCTTACTGCCGGTACTGTTATTGTGGTAACAGATGCAAATAGTACGGAAAGTGTAAATATTGGTAGCGTTTCAGAAACGAGTAGTTTTGATATGGGTGCAAGTAATGAAACTTTATTTGCACTATCTGCAGCACCATCAATATCATATGGATCTATTCCTACTTTTTATGCTGCAATATCAAATGATGAAGATTCAAATGGAAATGTATTGACAAATACTGGCCTCACTTCTGGAACGCATACCATTGATTTTAACAATGACCACGACGGATTTAAATATACGGGTGATCGCGCAGGGCAGTTTAGCTTTTCAGATTATTTGGCAACCATCAATAATACATCAAATTGGCAAGATGAAACTTCAAATGGAGAAAATATTTTACCTATTTTAACTACAGCATTTACTCTAGGCGTAACAATTTCCGGTAACTCGGGTTTTCGTATGATGTCTTCTCCCGTTTCAGGCACTATATATAGTGATTTACTTTCCGAATTGTGGACACAAGGTATGACTGGTTCAGATTCTCCCAGTGGAAGTGATCCCGCTAATGTGTGGACCCTTCCATTAAATTCAAGTAGCTCAAGTGATTGGACAGCCTTAAGCAACCTATCAACGGATACACAAATAGCTGGTGAAGGATTTTTAGTATATGTTTTTGCAGATACAGATTATGATGGGACTGCCGATTTACCTGTTACATTAAGCGTAGCTGGAACTGTAAATACGGGTGATATTCGTTATCCAAGTGGCTCAGGAACAATTAATGCAAGTCAATATGGTTTATCCGGTAATCCTTATGCTTCTACTATAGATTGGGATGACGTAACAAAGAATGAAGTAACCAGCTCAGCTTATGTTTATGATAATGCAAAATCAGGTGGAGCGGGATATATCTCATGGAATGGAACGACGGGAAGTTTAACAGATGGTCTGATTGCGCCGTATCAAGGATTTTGGGTTCAAGCCACCAGTAATGGTGGTGGATATATTACCATCCAAGAAGCAGATAAATCAGGTCAAGCGGGCACCTTTTATAGAACCGTAGAAAATGAAAATACAGGCAGTTTTAGCTTTACTGTTTCTTCAGATACTTATATAGATCAAACGTATGTATCATTTATGGAAACAGGCCAGATAGAAATGGATAATGCAGATGGTTATAAATTACTTTCCATCTCGCCAACTGAAAGAATTGTAGCCTTATCTTACGCAAATGGAAATGGTTTAGATATTAATAATCTTCCTTTTGAAGGTGAAGGTTCAGTTGAGATACCTTTTGATATAATGAAGTTAACAGTAGATGAAGACTATAACTTTGTAACGAATGAAGAAGAACTTAGTATGACTTGGGATTTAGATAATTTACCTGAAACGATAATAAATCTAACTCTTATAAATAATCAGACAGGCGAAGTAACAGATTTATTGATTCAGAATGAATTAAGCTTCTTTACCCAAGCTAAAGGTAGTTTTCTTTCTTATGGGGATGAAAGTGTGAATACTTATCCTGAAGTGGGAGAAAGCCAGTTTACGCTTACGATAGAATACACAGCCTTATCAACAGATAATGACTTAATGCCAAAAGCATTTGCATTACATCCTGTTTATCCGAATCCATTTAATCCCACCACAATGATAAGGTTTGATGTACCAAACTTTAGCTCTGTAAAGATGGATATTTATAATCTAAAAGGTGAGTTGGTCGAATCATTGATCAATAAAACGATGAAGCCTGGCTCCCATCAAGTTCAATGGAATCCTATCAATTTATCTTCTGGTGTTTATATGGTTAAATTCAAATCTGGCCAAAAAACATTTACACAAAAAATCACATATATTAAATAGGGAATGAACATGTCAAAATATACAATTGTTATAATAGGACTCATTTCATTCTCAAGCACTTTACTTGCTCAAGGTGTTGGCTTTCCCAGTGATCCTGCACAAGCACCCATTGGTGGTTTAGAACTTCTCATAGGAGCCGGCGGTGCTATGGCTTGGAAAAAACTGAAAAATAAGAAGAAGTAAAATTGTATTAGAAACCCCATCTAAATCGACAAAGAAGCAGGATTCATTATATTTATTTCTAATATA
>JABIHN010000088.1 GCA_018649625.1 Fidelibacterota bacterium
AAATGAACAGCAACTTCAATTGATTTATCTGGAAAGATCCCACTCTCTGATTGAGTTACATTTTCTAATTCAGTCCAAGTTCGACCATTATCCGTAGATTTTCTCATATAAATATCAATATCGCCCGGCAGATAGTTTAACGTATCAGCGCTCCAAGAAAAAGATGAGCCTTTAAAACCGGCATACCACATAACTTCACTATCTTCTTCAGCGCTTCTTGTGATTTCTGGGAAGAAATAGAATTGAGGGTCGCTAACTATAGGAATATCAGATAAATCCCAATCTGCATAATATGTATCTGACAAATCATTTAAAAGTGTAGCGGTCCAATTATTTGGTTGATCAATTGGATCCGGGTTATAAAAATAAATATGTCCAGCACTTCCAAACCGACCTTCTGTATAAAGCGTATCAACAAGACCATCGTTATTTGAATCTTCACATCCACCAGATGAATCTGGACAAACCATAGGAACTGCAACAGTTATAAAATGAAGTCCACCATCGTTGTCAGTTTGAATATCATAATCATAATAAAAGAACCAACCTGGCGTTAGAAAAATAGGACCATCCACATTACTATAGAATATTGTATCCCCACAAGTATATTGAGACGTATCTCCTGTAACGGCATCAACTGTATCACACATTGCATCTGGGTACCACAATTGATTAGGGTATTCCTCAGGATTTTCAGAAAAAAGTGTATTTAATGAGTCAGAAAGATTTACCAATACTTCATCAGATATATAATGATATCCTGTATTTAAATACCCTTCATCTGATGTCCAAGATGCACCATAATCTTCCGTTTTCTTAAAGAACAAGGTATGGAGCATTGGTTCTTCTGTATCAGAACCATAAGAAAAGCTTACTTGTCCCATGTACCCAACACCATCTTCATTGATATGGTAATCAGGACTGCCTGTATAATCTCCATTTTGATACCAAAGCGGGTCACCGTTGTCAACGACTTGCGCATTATCGGAGATCACATAAGGATCATTCATAATGAAATACCCATTTGCATGAAAATTACTTGATATAAAATAATGATAAGTGGGGCCTAAGCCTTCTCCAAATATAGATGTAAGCAATGGGGAACCATTCGCACCATTAATATATGTGTTTCCAACCCAAAGATCTGGTGGATCACATGGCGTGGTTGAGCATCCATTATTTAAGTTAAACGGATTTACCCAAGTTGAGAATTCTCCCATCCCATCTGAATCATAAGCATAAAGAGGATATCCACCATTTTCACCACCACCTTGGGAAGTATTAGTATATTCATTCCAAATAGCTGTTGGTTTACCGCCGACCGTAAAACCAGCACTTGGATAACGACCTTGAGGTGTTCCTGATGATGTCGGTAAATCTGGCTCTTCTTGTCCTGTTGGATATCGAGTATTTAATTTTTGTTCTGTATCCCATTCTTCTCCGTCTTCTGACTGGGAAGCACCAATATACCCAGCGCTAACACCTTCAGTATATTCACCTTGATATTGTCGATAAACAGCAATATATCCTTCATCTAGCCCATAAGCTAATGGATTTGGGGTATTATTATAAGGACCATAGCCATTCAATGATGAATCAATTAATGTAGAAAAGAATGAAGACTCTCTACTTGAATTATTATTAGAATGTCTTGTAATTGGCCCATGTAAAGTTGTGCTATTCCCTGAATTAATAAAAACAGGTTCATTTACATCCATTATTCTTTTTGCCGGTGTTTTTACCAAGCGTTTATTTGAATGGGTTGTTCTTCCAAAAACAGGAATTGTTAACATAAATGCTAATCCAATTATAACTGCTTTTCTCATAAGGTTCTCCTCTTTTTCTGTTTACGATTAAATAATTATCTTTATTATTAACTCAAAGGTACTTTGCAAGCACTTAACTTTGCAAGCACTTAACTTAGCAAGTGTTTAGATACTTTTAAAATTCAAGTCCAATTGCCAATTGGTTAGTGTATTTCAAAATATCGTAATCAACAAAGGCATAATCAACTGTTAAAGCCATTTTGCCTAATCGAATATTTACCCCTGCTCCCATACTAAATCCTGCTGTATCATGACCTAAATGTGACCCTAAACGTACAAAAGCTAATTTCTGCCAAGAATATTCTAATCCTACACTTCCATAAACAATGTAATCACTAGGCTTGATTCCATCCATACTCACGATTAAACGATGTGTCTCACTCTTCATAAAAGAACTATTCAGTCCTATCAATTCATTCTCTACCCCAACTCGAAACATCAAAGGTAAAGGAAACTTATCTGTAATTCTTTGAAGACTTCCATCCACATCAATCGTATCTGCGACTTGAACGCTTAAACCTTCGCCTTTATACTGAACTTCTGGACCAAAGTTTGTTACACTCATCCCTAAAATTGTCCCATAAATCCCTGTGCTAAAGTTTGATCCAATATCGTAAGAGACGGCTTGCATTCCTGTGTCTGCGATACGGTCTCTTATATAGTTTAACGAACCTCCTAACTTTAATCGGTCCGTCACTGATCGAGCATAAGTAAAACGAGCGGCCATTGAAATAACTGAGAAATCTTCACCTGTTCCATCTGGAAAATCTTCAGTTGTGACATCCATAGGGCCACTATCTAAATAAAATAAATGAAACCCAATAAAGTCTGAAGGACCTAAGCGAGTGCCATAGGTCAAAACACCATGTTTAATTCCAGCTAAATAATTCACTTGTGAAAAATAAACTTCACTCTTTTGGATAAAGGCAATACTGGCTGGATTATAAGGGATTCCTGATACACCTCGAGCTGATGCCACATGGGCTCCGCCCATTCCAATGGCTCGAGCTGAAGTCTCTAACTTTAAAAAACCACCAGCTGCTGTTGCTACTTTTGTAACGACATCTGGGATATCTCTGTATTGACAAAATAACAAAACAGGCATCAATAATACTATTAATATACGTCTCATCGTATCACCGCAAATTTGCCGATATGGAACTTTGTTTTTTCAATGAGTCTTTTATCATCATGATTATCATCCGCATAATAATCATTTTTTCCACTTCCCTGTCTATTCTTCTTATTTGAATCATAAGTATCAATACAATATTCT
>JABIHN010000089.1 GCA_018649625.1 Fidelibacterota bacterium
GTTTCCCAAAACGTTTGAATAACTAGATTTGAGACGCCTGCATCTTTTGGCGTTCCGGGTCCTGGAGAAATCAGTATTCTATTCGGATTGAGTTTGCTTATATCATTGGATAATATTTGGTCATTGTCTTTTACAATTACACTTTCACCCAGTATCTCAATCGCTTGAACGAGATTCCAAGTAAACGAATCATAATTATTTATGAGTAAAACCATGTTAAAAGCTAATAAAGAAGAGCACAAGCCTTGAAATGTAATAATTTATTTTTGTGATGCTGGTTATAGAAGGGGAAGCGTTGTAAAATTGCAGACTTTATTTTAAAAAAAATCAACGGAAAACTCTCTATTTAGCTATGTCGAATTCTACTTTAGATAAAGCCTATACTCCTTCAAGTGTGGAAGATAAATGGTACGATCATTGGACCAAGAAAAATTATTTTCACGCAGATGCTCATTCTGAAAAAGAGCCCTATACTATAGTTATTCCACCTCCAAATGTAACTGGAATACTTACGGTAGGTCATGTTCTGAACAATACCATCCAAGATTTATTAATTCGAAAAGCAAGAATGGAAGGGAAGGAAGCCTGTTGGATTCCAGGAACAGATCATGCATCTATTGCTACCGAATCGAAAGTGGTTGCAATGCTTCAAGAAAAAGGCATAAAGAAAAGCGATTTATCCCGTGATGAATTTTTAGAGGTTGCTTGGGAGTGGAAAGAAAAATATGGCGGTATAATTATACGCCAATTAAAAAAATTAGGTTGCTCCTGTGATTGGGATAGAGAGCGTTTTACTATGGATGAAGGGTACACCAAGGCCGTCCTTTCTGCATTTGTTAAACTGTACAATAAAGGTCTTATTTATAAAGGCTATCGCCTGGTGAATTGGTGTCCTGTTTCCAAATCCGCAATTAGTGATGAGGAAGTTATTCATCGAGAAAAAAATGGCCATCTTTGGCATTTTCGGTATCCAATTACAAATTCTCAAGACTATCTTGTGGTTGCAACAACACGACCAGAAACCATGTTAGGTGATACAGCTATAGCTATCCATCCAGATGATGAACGGTATCAGCATTTAATTGGTAAAACAGTAACGCTACCGCTTGTGGGCAGAGAAATTCCAATTATTACGGATGATTATGTAGATCCAGAATTTGGAACAGGATGTGTAAAAGTAACGCCTGCTCATGACCCAAATGATTTTGCTATGGGAGAACGACACAAATTAGAGTTTATCAATATTATGAATGATGATGCTTCTATGAATTCTAATGTGCCGGATAAATACGTTGGATTATCACGTGAAGATGCTCGAAAGGCTGTCGTGACTGATTTAAAATCAGAAGGACTTTTACACAAAATAGAAGATTATGTAAATAAAGTTGGTTATTCTGAACGAGGGCATGTTCCAATCGAATCATATCTTTCGGAACAGTGGTTCATGAAAATGGAAGAGTTAGCAAAACCAGCGTTGGATGCGGTTAATAATGGCGATATACAATTTCACCCGACACATTGGACCAAAACATATAACCATTGGTTAGGGAATATTAAAGATTGGTGCATTAGTAGACAATTATGGTGGGGACATCAAATTCCAGTTTGGGTACATAAAAAAGATCCGTCAAATATTCATGTTTCAGTAGAAGGTCCAGAAGATCCTGAAAATTGGGATCGAGATCCAGATGTTTTGGATACATGGGCAAGTTCCTGGCTGTGGCCAATGGGCGTTCATGCTTGGCCTTCTGAAGATGAAAATCTCAAGAAATTCTATCCAACAGATGCTATTGTGACAGGACCAGATATTATCTTTTTTTGGGTAGCTAGAATGATTATGACAGGGTACGAATTTATGGGAGAGTTACCTTTCAAAGATGTTTATTTCACGTCAATTCTTCGTGATGAGACTGGTCGAAAGCTAAGTAAATCGTTAGGAAATTCCCCAAATCCATTTGACTTATTTGATGAATACGGCACGGATGCAGTACGATTTGGAACTCTATTAATGGCTCCCCAGGGATCGGATGTTTTGTTCTCAAAAGATAGATTAGACATTGGTCGAAATTTTATGAATAAACTTTGGAATGCTTGCCGGTTTGTTCAAATGAATATACCCGAAAATTGGTCCAATGAAATTGAGATTGAATCTATAAAGTTGGATCTCCCTGAAAAATGGATTTTAAGTCGACTTTCAAAAACGATTGATGAATATAATCATCAACTGGATCGATTCCATTTTAATGAAGCAGCCAAAGTTTTATATGATTTCACGTGGAATGATTTTTGTGATTGGTATGTCGAAATTGCTAAAACACGTTTTTATGGACATGATGAATCCAAGGCAGATGTTGCGCGAACTGTAGCATTGAAATGTATTCGAACAATTCTTGCATTGCTTCATCCTTTTTCGCCATTTATTACTGAAGAATTATGGAGCCATTTTAAGAAGCCAAAAGCACCGGATCTCATCGTTGCGCCGTGGCCGAAAAAAGAATCTAATTATAATGATCAAGTTGAAAAAGAAATGTCATTATTTCAGGAAGTGATAACAGCAATTCGAAGCATTCGTAGCAGGATGAATGTTCCACCATCGAAATTTTCTAATCTTGTTGTTCGATGTGATGCTCATCAATCTTTGTTCCTAAATAATCATGTAAATTTGTTAAAGTCTCTTGCTCGGATTAATGAAATAACAATGGGTGAATCTATTGATAAACCGAGCCAATCAGCCACCGTGGTTGTAGATGGGATGGAAATATTTATACTTTTGGGCGGCTTGGTAGATTTAGAGAAAGAGAAAGCACGGATGGAAAAACGTATTAAAGAGATTGAGCGATTGATTAGCGGAATTAATGGTAAATTATCAAATGAAAATTTTGTGAATCGCGCGCCAGATCAGGTGATTGCAAAAGAAAGATCCAACTTAATTAAATTAACAGATGAATTTGAAAAAGTGATGGCAAACTTGGAGATGCTACAATGAAAAAGATTTCCCTTTTACTTTTGATTGGGATGATGGTTGCCCAATCTAATGATGCGACGCTTACCATTTACAAAGATGGAACGGCTTTAATTAAGCAACCTGTGGCATGGCCCGTTTCATTGGGACCAAATTTGGTCACATGGAATAAACTTCCGAATGGTATTCATAAGGATACCCCGTTTTTAAATATTGACGATGCCACGATTTCATCTCAAACATTTAATGATAATATTTTCACCAGCACAAATTATTTTAATAAACTTCGTGGTGGAAAAATAATTTTAAAACTGAAATCGAGTAAAAAAGTTGTAAATGGAATTCTTTTAGAGATTAATGGTAATTTTGTTACGATTTCAAATTCATCAGGTGTTTTTTCTTATAATCGAAGCGAACTAGAGTACCTTGCTAAAGAGGATAAAAGCAATCATATTCCAAATTTCAATCCATTTTTATCATGGAACCTTCATTCAAAATCGAATAAAACTATTAAGGGTGAGTTAGTTTATAAATCCAATAATTTTGCCTGGAACACTATATATCGCTTGAAAATGATCAATGAAGAGAAAGGTGAATTAATTGCTGAAGCTGTCATTTCAAACACATCTGATATGGCATTTAATCATGCGAAAATTCAATTGGTTGAAGGTCATTTAAATCAGCCCAATGGGAAATCACCAAAGACAGAAAGGATGAACCGTCCAGCAATGGCTCTTGATAGAAGTACCATGCCGATGATGGGAAAGGACGAACTAGGAGATTATCATATTTACACACTAAATGATAATCAAAATCTTGAAGCCAAAGAAAATATTACTGTAAGAATGTATGGTCCTTTGGATGTGGGTTATACGAAAACTTATGTATTTGAAAATTCGGAACGCCGACAAAAAGAAGAACCTTTAGAAGTTCGTTTGGAAATGGAAAATAAAGAATCAAATGGATTGGGAATTTCACTCCCAGGCGGGAAAGTTGAAATTTATTCATATACAAAGTCTGGTGGATTGGAATATATTGGCGCAGATAATATGGGTCAAATCCCTAAAGGGCAATCCACATCTTTTACATCAGGTCGGGCGTTTGATGTGATTGGAAAACGTAAAGTATTAAATTATAATCGTGAACGAAAAAGTGAAGAAGCTGTCATTGAGATTCGAGTTATAAATGCTCGGACTGAAAAAGTAAATGTGCAATTAATTGAGCATATCAATGGTGATTGGGTGATTAAGCATGAATCCATTAACTATCAAAAGAAAGATGCATCAACAATTATGTTTCCTTTTTTATTGAATCCAGGCGAAACAAAGAATGTGACTTATACCTATCGAAAGGAATGGAAATAACTTCGACAGAGAGATTTTATTGAACTTTACTTCGCCCATCTCAACACTCAATGGGGTTGGCTCCCGTCGCGAAAAAGTCTTGAATGATCAAGGTATATCCACTCTTGGTGATTTATTGTATTATTTTCCCAGGCGACATTTAGATCGCACCACAATATCACCGATACGCAATTTTACAAAAGGGGATGTTGTTACCCTCATGGGCACAGTAGAATCATTTGGAGAAAAGTCCACTCGCCGTGGAAAAATATTTCAAGTCATTGTCTCTGATGGAACTGGCCTTCTAACTTTAACTTGGTTTAATGGTGTTCGATATTTAAAACCCCTTTTCAAGATTGGAGACAAGCTAGCTATTCATGGTAAGGTGGATTATTATGGTGGGTTTACAATTACCCATCCGGAATTTGATACCTTAGAAAAAGATGATGATCCTGTGAGTACAGGGAAAGTAATTCCGCTCTATCCCTTAACACAGGAATTAAAATCGGATGGTATTGATCAACGAATTTTGCGAAATATGGTGAAAGATGTTTTACAATCAAGACTAGATATTCCAGAGATTTTCCCACACGCTATTTTGGATTCAACAAATTATATTACTTTATCTGAAGCGTTAAGTAAAATCCATTTTTCGAATGGCATTGGTGAATTAACTTTAGCGATTCAGCGTCTTAAATTTGATGAACACTTTTTTTTGCAACTTCTTATGGCTTTAAGAAAACGTAGTCTTCAACATTCTGGCGCAGTTCCACTTCTGGATATTGGCCCCTATTTTAAACTTATTTCTGAATCTCTCAATTTTGAATTGACCGGAGCCCAGAAAAAAGTGATTAAGGAAATTCATGATGATTTAAAAAATTCCACGTCTATGAATCGACTTTTACAAGGGGATGTAGGTTCAGGGAAAACAATTGTGTCTATTTTGGTTTCAGCCTTGGCTGTAGGAAATAATGTTCAAGTGGCAATTATGGCTCCCACAGAAATTTTAGCAACTCAACATTTTCATTCCTTTAAAACTGAATTGGATAAAGCAAATATCCCGTGTGCGCTCCTAGTGGGCAAAATGAAAAAATCTGAACGTGCACCTATTTTAGAAGGAATTGAAAATGGAAAGATTCCGGTTTTGATTGGTACCCATGCTTTAATTCAGGATGATATTATTTTTAATAACCTTGGATTGGTGATTGTGGATGAGCAACATCGATTTGGTGTGAATCAACGTGCAAAATTATTAGATAAAGGGAATCATCCACACTTTTTAGCCATGACAGCAACACCAATCCCAAGAACATTATCAATTACTTATCATGGTGATATGGAGCTTTCTATTATAGATGAAATGCCTGCCAATCGTATTCCTGTTGTAAGTAAAGTGGTAGAGCCAACCCGATTACCAAAAGTGTATCAATTCATGAAAGAAGAAGTGGCAGTAGGGCGCCAATGTATGATTATTTATCCCTTGGTAGAAGAATCGGAAAAATCTGATTTGTCTGCAGCAGTGGAAGCACATCAACAATTAGATGAAATAATTTTCCCTGATATATCTGTAGGGTTGATTCATGGTAGAATGACATCTGATGAGAAAGATGAAATTATGGCCAGGTTTTCTAAAAATGAAATAAGCATTCTTGTATCAACAACTGTAATCGAAGTGGGTGTAGATATTCCTAATGCTACAGTGATGATGATTGAACATGCTGAACGCTTTGGCTTAACTCAACTTCATCAATTACGGGGTCGTGTTGGTCGTGGTGTAGAAAAGAGTTATTGTATCATGGTGAAACGGGATGTAACTGATCCATCTCGAAAACGACTTTCCATTATGGAAAAAACTAACGATGGTTTTATTATTGCCGATGAGGATTTAAAACTTCGTGGACCTGGAGAGTTTTTTGGACTCAAGCAATCGGGTTTTTTCCAATTTAAAATTGCAAATATGGTTACTGATGGCGTAATTATACGCGACGCAAGAAAAGTTGCGTTTGAGTTAATAGAACAAGACCCAAATTTGAAAAAAGAGTCTAACCAAGTCATTCGAGAAATATTTCTACGTGATTATGCCGATAGGCTAGAAAACATCAGTTTGTCTTAATTTTTTATTAGTCGCAGTACTGATTAATTGATTTTAAATCCCTAATATTTTTTGTAACAGTCTTGTAGCTAGGTCAAGGTTTCTATTTTTGTTATTTAGGAGATCGAAGGATTTAATAAGCTATGTAAAGAAAGCGGAAAGACTTATGTTTATGACAATAAAAATAAGGTTTTAGGAAAAAAGATTCCACACCGTTCTGGTTTTGAATGATTTGTATTTAATATGTTAAATGGTTCGGGTAAAGCTTGATTTCACGGCCAATGGCTTAAAAGGTCAATAGATGCTATTCCTGTATTCCTGTATGTTCCGCAATAAAAGAGTATAGAGAGATAAAATATATAGATAAAATATAATAGTAGGTGTTTGGCGGGTGCTTGGAAAATGGGGTTATAAAGAGAGTTTTTTCAGTGTTTTTAGGAGGTATATACGCGCTTGTTTATTGATTTTTCTTAGGTACTTAGAACAGCTAGTGTTAAGAGTTAAGATTGATTCAAATGATTTATTTTAGCGTATTTATCAGTAGCATGAATCACGTTTCTCGGCATCGTTATATTGATTGCTTTTTTAGCCATATAACACTATTTATAAATAGTGATACATCAAAGTCTGTATTACTTATCATGGTCAGGAATAACACACGTTGAAAGAATTATCGAATTGATGTTTTTATAAAAATTGAACCATTTTGACTACTAAAGCGTGCAAGTTGTGTAAAAAAATCTATATTTTTATTGACAACATCGAACTTAGTGAGTAACATAATAACTCATTAAACATGTGTATATGTTAAAAACTTTAATTACATCTAAAACTAGGGTTAAACTATTAATAAAGTTTTTCCTTAATCCTGGCACACGTGCCTACCTTCGTGGTTTGGCTGCTGAGTTTGACGAATCCACTAATAGCGTTCGTGTTGAGCTCAATCGCTTATCGGATGCGAAAATTATATCATCAGAAAAGGTAGGACGAACCATAGAGTATCGTGCCAATTCTAAACATTCTCTTTTTAATGAACTTCGGGACTTGGTCCAGAAATATGCAGGTGTGGATCAATTGGTAGAAACACTTATAAAAAAACTTGGAGATGTGAAAACAGCTTACTTAGTTGGGGATTATGCCCAAGGAATAGATTCTGGTTTGGTGGATATAGTTTTATTAGGCGACATCAATAAACCTGAATTAGATCATATTGCTGAAAGGCGTGGGAAAGATATTTCCCGGAAGATTCGGCCGATGGTTGTTACTGTAAAAGAATTACACGCTCTTTGGGAGCATTTAAATATGGATCATGCTTTACTTATTTGGGGTAAACCTGTGAAGAAAGTAGCAAGTTAGAAAGTTGAAAGTATATAAATAGATACCATGAGCTTTTGCTCATTGATTTAACTAAACAACTTTTCACTTTCGACTTTAAACTTA
>JABIHN010000090.1 GCA_018649625.1 Fidelibacterota bacterium
AAAAAAATAAGCGGAAAATATTTATTATATAATTTCATAGACGCTATTCAATTCATATCCAAAATGGATAACTATTATTGATATTCCTCCCAGTCAATAACATAGGAGTAACCAATAAAAGTACCAAAATCACGAGGAACAAAAAGATCAAATTTTCCAACAGCACCGGGCAACAAACTAGCGTCTGACACAATTCCTGTATCAAACGTATTGTAAGATCCCTTTACAAACGTTGTAAGTGTTTTTGTTTCCCCACTCCAATTTTTACGAAAAACGAAATCTACTTTAACAAAATCGGATCTACGACCACCAATGTTTTTAATTTCGCCATTAAAAATAATATTCCCTTGGCCATCTTTCTTTTCAGCAATATTTCCAACTAAAACACAATTTGCAGAAAATTTCGCACTTGCTTCTGCAGAAGAATTATTTGATGATGTATATCTCGGCTGAGCCAACTTAGGCATCGGTGGTGGTGTATAACTTTCTCGGATTTGTTCTGGAACATACTCCTGTGTGTCTTCTGTAATCACATTATCCACAATCCGCACAACCGTGGTACGATCAACAATTAGATACCCAATTAATGTTTCAACTTTAATGGACTTGTCATCTTGATAAATAATTTTCCCAAATACAGTACTTCCATTTTTTAAAATAATTTCCTTGGAATATATGGTAAGTGGATTGACCCACATTTTACTCAAAGCTTTCAAATCATCTATTTCTTGGGACAGGTGTTTAAATTCGGCTGATAATTTTTTAATCTCAAAGTTTAATTCATTTAGGATGAAGTCTTTACTTGGGCTTCCCATGGCTTCCATGGTTTGAGGAACTGTAACAGAAATCCTTTCAGGCCTTTTTGGAGAAGAGGACTCGGCAACATCATCACCTTTAGAAGATTTGAACGCTACTGGTGTATCCGCTTCCTTTATATTGGAAAGAGCAAGATCTCCAATATCTTTATTATCGGAAACCGTTATAGTCATTTCAGCTGATCCATATTCATCATGAACCACTTGAAGGACATATTCACCCTCTGGCAATTTTTTAAATTTAAATTTGCCGTTACCGCCTGTTTTTTCTTCCTTTACTACTTTCCCATTATCCAGGAGCGTTAGTAAAGCTTTTTTCACCTTTTTGCCGTCAGAATTGACAATTTTCCCTGATAGGGTTGCTCCCTTCGCAAATGCAAAGGTCCCTAGGAGTATAAAGACGGCTATAGCGAATACAACTCGCTTTTGTAGGCTTTGTATTAGTGTCATGTTTTACCTCGGATTATGAACACTTGTAGCATCAAAATGCGCTAAAGCTAAAGGATTTTACCGCCAAATAGGCAACGTGTCAAGAAAATATCAAAAAAGTTCAATTATCCCAAATAAGAGTTATTTCCAAAAGTTTTTAAGTGTGCTTTCCCGTTTTAAAGCTATTTCTTTATCGCTCATTGCATTATTTCTTAAATGGACAGGCAACTCAAGGGAAAGCGCTTTATCATAAGACTCAAGTATAAGATCAAAATCAGTATTTCCAATTTTTAAATACGCTTTCCCTATGCGATAATGAGGTTCACCATTCATAGGTAATAAGCGAGCTGCGTGATGGTAATTTTGGATAGCATCCCACAATCCATCTTTTTTCCCTTTCGCGTATAGGACATGTCCCTTAGCCATTGAAAGGTTGTAATTCGATAGGGTATCCGTTTTCAATAGAGAAACTGCACTAGTGAATTTTTCGACTGCAGAATTATAGTTTTTTTGATTCATTTCTTCTTCACCTACGGAATTATATGCCATCACTAAGGCTAATGCTATATCTGGAGTCAGCCCTCTTGAGACCAATGAATCTTCCATGGCAATAAGAGAAACCGGATCATTTTCCGCTAGTTGTTGAAACTCTGTTCCCGCACAATTCCAAACAAAGCACGAAAGAAAAAATATAATTGAAATGTATTTAATCATGTTATCCTTTATAATAAAATAATTCCCGATTGTTTCGAAAAGATTCATAAAGAACATCCATAGATTCAATTACATAGTATCGATCTTGAATCTTGCTATAATCAAAACAAGTCATAACCATTTCTTCTATATCATAGGGAATAAACTTAGAACAGTTAGAATCGCCCTTTGCACACTTGACAACATTGGTAATTTCATCTTTAGATGAAATGATTCCTGCCCCATATATTTCATAGTCAATATCATTTGCTAAACGACGAAACTTATCTGATGCGCCTGAATTATATATTAAACCAAATTCATATGTCCACCATGCATAATTTTGGAGACGTTTTAAATTATGAGCAATAAGATCGGGACCCAAATTTAATTTATCTTGAATGATTTCATATCCAAGTGCGCCTATTTCCCACATAAAATCCGCATATTTTTTATTCATTAAAAATGGGATGTGCCCCTGGATATCATGGAATATGTCTGGCTCCGGGGTGTACCCATTTTCATTTTGAATAATGAATCCAGCATATTTATTTTCAAATCTTGGCGATTGGCGAATAATATCTGTTACGGGAAATTGGCGATTATTATTTACGTAAAAAAACAACTCTTCATCAAGAAACCCTGCAACAGAAACTAAAGTCCACCCTGTGGAATTTTCAATGAGAGGAGAAATTGATTCGAATTCCGGAAACATATTATTTGGAATTGGCAAGGATCTCAAACCCAATAAATACTCTCGCGATGCGTATCGATCTAATAAAAATTCCACATTTTGAAACAAGTCACCCCAAATTTTATTTTCCAAATTAGTTACATCATTGTATTTCTGTGGCTTTATATAATTATCTTTTACACCAAAAATACGGATTCCATCCACAGAGTTTGGAGTGATATTTTTAAATAAATAATTATATTTGGTAGATTGTGTAACCATAATTCAATAACTGATGCAATAAATTTATAGTTGAAAACTAATTTATCCTACCAAAGCCAAATATAAGTAACAGCTTGGTTATTTCGTCCAAAATCAGTATCGTGCTTCAAACTACAATCAGCACGCATATCTGCTGCATCACGGTTAAACATATTATAATCTTCCCCGTTTATTACAGCTTGAAAACGACCTTCTTGATCTTTACACCACTCTCGAACTGATATTCTTAGCTTCCCTGAACCATGGCCCGTTATTATCTTGATAGCATGAACATCACCTTCATAAGCCGATTGACTAACGGTTGTTTCCAGAAGAGATAAAGCATTCTCTAAACTATAGTTTGAATGCCCAATATCAATTATCTTTAATTTTTTGTTGCTCATAACAGCACATATTTTACTATCTTTACCTTAAATTTTCAGATTAATTCTATAGGATATTTTATGAGAAAAATAATTTTAGGTCGTACGAATGTTGAAGTATCAGCTATAAGCCTTGGAACTTGGTCTTATGGCGGTGCAAACCACAGCGGGAAAATGGCAATTGGTTGGGCTGGACAATCAGAATCTGATTCAACCTCTGCGTTAAAACGCGCATGGGAATTGGGTATTAATCATTGGGATACTGCAGATGTATATGGGAATGGGCGATCGGAAAAAATAATAGGATCCATGTGGGATGATGTTTCTAGAAATGATATTTTCCTTGCTACAAAATTTGGGTGGGATCGAGGACCGCACAAACAATGGTACGAGCCAAAATATATGAAGAAAACAATGGAACAGTCTCTTGTGAATCTAAAAACGGATTGTGTCGATCTTATGTATCTTCATCATTGCAATTTTGGAGAAAACGGAGAATATTTCGATGATGCCATTGAAGTTATTCAAAAATTTCAAGAAGAAGGAAAAACACGTTTTATTGGATTATCTGATTGGTCATCCTATAATGTAATGCAATTTATAGAAAGATGTAATCCGGATGTGGTTCAACCCTATCGTAATGTGCTAAATGACACTTACGCTTCTAGCGGATTAAAACAATATATAGATAGCCACAATCTTGGAATTTGCTTTTTTTCTCCACTAAAACATGGTCTTCTAACTGGTAAATATACTAAACCAGCAAAATTCGATTCAGGTGATTTTCGAAGTCGAGAAAGTGATTTTTCTAATTTGGAAATTTTACAAACAATGCAGAATAATAAAAAATTATTAGTCGAAAAATTTTCCACCCACCCTCATCCAGTAATGCGCGGAGTCGTAGATTCACTGTTTTCAGATTCTCAAACAGGGTGTGTCCTATTAGGACAACGGAATGTAACCCAGGTGGAAACGGCTGCAACACTGGGAAACCTTCTCACAAACAAAGATACAGAATGGGTCCGAGACCTATATAAAAAAGATTAATTTTTTAAAAAACACTAGGGTAATTTTTCATCTAATTGAATATTTTTAAAACGTAAATCAATTAAACCAAGCGTAGAGAGAAATGCCAAATTCACAAATAAGAGCGGGGCAAAAATTGGCGCACTATAAACTATATTTTCAAAAAATGATGAAGATATATTCTCAAAAACCGCAACGCCATGAAAGTACAAACCTAATAAACCAATCCCAACCTGTAAAATCATAATTACAATGGTTACATCCAAAAATTGATGTGTGCTTTTTCGAACCAAGGCAATACCTAAAAAACTTACAGCAATTGCGCTACTTATAACAGGAATCCATTCATAAAAAAGAAAAAAACCATTTTGCGCATGATCGCTCAAAGCAAGAATAAAGTTACCAACAAAGCCACTAAAACCAAAAAAAATCAACCACTGGCTCCATTCTAAACTATGGTCCTGAATCATACGATTCATAATCAGTAAAGATCCTAAGCCGGTATAGGCTAGGGGAGCAATAAATGGTGCAGTATATACAAGACTTTTTAATGTTTGGTATTCAAAAAATGTACTATGTAAATGCCAAATAAGCCCCGTAATTCCAACGAGAATTGCAAGGGACCCAACTATTATACTTATAAATTGTTTTTGACTTTGATTATGTTTCCAATTATTCCACGCTTCAATGCTGAGTAAAATTGGTGCAATGAGTGAAAAATAAAAAGGAATCCATTCCGCATAGTGTGAAAATTCATTGGTAGAATGGGCAATGAATATATCTAACGCAAGGAAACTTAAATTCACTATAACAAATATGTCTATAATGAGTGGGGTTGGGCGAGCCCATTTAGGTATTTTCACTTTTCTGAATGCGCTTCGCTTCTAAGTGATTTTGCGATTTCTTCCATTTCTATCGTTTTAAGAAGTAGTTCATAATTTCCATGCCATTGAACAAAATCTGCTCCACCCATAAATGCACCGTGTTTTGCTGTACGACCAAAATAATGCCATAAATCAAAAGCAATAAACTCAATTGGCTCGTCAAAAGGTTCGGGAGTAAGAAGCCCTTCTTCACGTAATTCACTAACTATATTAAGTGCATTTTGGACTTTATCATTTGTTGCAAACACAACTTCTTCCGCCTCTTTATAAAACTTTTCTACATGCGTTTTAGCGTGGCACTTAAGACAAGTATTTTTCATAGCCTCTTGACCTAAGTTATAATTTGGTCTCTTTTTAGAGATAGGTGCAAAAAGCCACCAAGATAGTCGCTCGGTTACATCATGAGTTACATTCATTCCTTCTAATCCACTCATATGACACGTCGAACAAGTTGGAATTGGCATATCTTTGGTTGTTAACGATTTGGGATCAGCATTTAAATTTAAATGTGCTTTCTGCGATGCATATAAAACGCCATGTTTAGACTCATTGTATATTTCCAATTGTGAGTGATCGGGTCCCATATGACATTGTCCACATGTTTCGGGTTGTCTAGCGAGCGCAATAGAAGTTGTATGCCTAGCATGACAAGCAGTGCATGTTCCAATACTTCCATCAGGGTTTGGTTTTCCAACAGAATGACATGCTTTACAACCCTTATCCATTACGCCTGCACCTTCAGTAATAGCAAGCTTATTTGCACCGCGTTTTACGGTTCCGGGATGAAATTTTTCAGCTAAAGCAATTTGTTCTTCAGTAAAATCAGATGAACCGGTTACTGCGGCCCAAGCTGGAGCTCCATGACGACTTCTTAAGAATTGCGCATACTCTGTCGTGTGGCATTGGCTACAATTTAACGCAGTTACACTTGTAGCAAGTTTAAAACCATTATGTTCAATTTCCTTTTGACCATCTAGGGAACGATGACATTCATAACATGTCACATTTTCACTGGCGTGTTTACTGATGGAATACTGATGAACGATAGCAGATGTTTCTTTTAAATGGCACGTGGCACATTTACCTGTCGCTCTAACATATTCTGGGCCAGGCTGAGACACTTCAATACCAGGTCGAGCACTTTGAATGAGAAAAGCAGAAATTATCATCGCCGTAGCTATAATAATTGATATAAAAATATTTTTAAAAGTCATTAAATTTTTGTCCCTGGTTTTGTTGTATGGTGGCTTCTAAAAGAATAACCATCTAAAATGATAATTAGAATTTAAGAAATTATTGAGGACAATTTTGTCCTATATTATCTAAATATAATAATTATTAATTTAAAGCAACGCTCAACATTGATAATCTAATTCAGCATGGACTTTTCAACAGCATTAAATGATAAATGTATTGGCTTTTGTTACTTTAATTTGACTGCTGTACCGTAAGCCAACATTTCAGACATTGTTTGCGCAATCATGCTTGTAACAAACCGTACATTGAGAATTGCATCAGCACCCAATGCTTCAGCTTCATTAATCATACGTTTATTTGCCTCTTCTCTGGAATCAGCTAATAATTCTGTGTAACCCGAAATTTCGCCGCCTACAATTCCTTTGAGTCCAGCCATGATGTCGCGTCCTATATGTTTTGCACGAACGCTATTGCCCCGCACAACGCCCAGTATTTCGGCCACTTCCCTGTCTGGGACTGAATCAGTATTTGTAATTATCATTTTATCCTCTTATTTATAAAATTATTGATTTGTGAGAAAGTTACTTATGCCCCTTCTTCATACCAAACCGAAATTAAATGTTGCCCCGGTTCCATACTCCCACCACAAGAAGATTGTTTTATTTCAAGAACCTTTAATCCGGATTGATTTTCTAACCATAAATTAATCTCGTCTTCAAGGCGATCGGCTGTATTTGATTTTCCAAAGTATTTACCACATTCAGAAAATATTTTAACTTTCATATTTGCTCCTTTTATTAAATAGTTTTCATGTATATCGAAAATTTCAAAACATGAACGGCGGATATCTAATTGTATGCTAAGTTAATGGCAAAGCTACAATTTATTTTTCGCGAAATAGAGAATACTATTTCAGCAAAATCATTTTTCGCGTTTGGATGAAGTTTTCTGTTTTAATTTGAAATAGATAAATGCCTGCACTAACTGCTTTTCCGTGATCATTTGTTCCATCCCAAAGGAATGATTTATTTCCCGCCGCTTCTTCACCTCGATCAAAAGACAGAACTCGTTTTCCGATAATATTATAGATAGTAAAGGTAACACGTGTTCTATGAGCCAGATCATATTTAAATGTTGTAACAGGATTGAAAGGGTTCGGATAATTTTGATAGAGTTCAAATTGTTTTGGATGTGTTGTATTGGTCAAATTTAAACTTTGAATATCAAAATAATGGACGCCTAATTCAGTTACTCCTTTGTCATCCGTTGCCATAATTTGAACCGAATCCAACCCGCTAAAGCCGGGATCAGGTGTATAAATGAAATTCATCTGATATCCACCATAGGTTTCAAAAGTACCATGCTGTGGTGGAATTGTAATACTATTCCAGATGATAGTTCCGTCAATATCTTCGCTTTCAATTTCAGCGGTAAATATTTCATCGGCAATTACAGCAAAAATAGCAGAGTGAATGATAGGGGATTCGTTGGGAATATTGTCGCAGATATATTCAAGCGAATCAATTAAATCACTATTGATATAGAATTTTTCGGTCCAGTCACCAAAGCAATCATCTCCAGATGGGAATGTGGACTCATGATACCAGTCGCTCCGGGGGTATATTTCCAGCCATTCCGGCCAAATATTGGTGTTCTCTCCAGGTAGCAATGAAATTTGATAATCATAAACGCCATTTTTATAAAACATCCATTTTAGAGTATCCGTTTGGTGAAGACTCATCACCAACAGGTAAGACCACCAAGTTTCACCGGGATTAATATGTTTTCGAAAAGGAGCTTTTTCTGATATTGCCGTTCTCAAATCCGCCAACGATGTAAAGGGGTAAGATGACGAAAGGAAATTCTTGACCTCGGTAGGATGTTCATCAAGAAAAGGGTACTGGTTGATCCATTGACTTATTTCAGGATTACATTCTCCATGCCAAGGATCAATCATGTTCATATCGAAATCCAATAATTCGTAATGAAGATGCGGCCATGATGAAAACCCTGAACTGCCTATATATCCAAGAGTGTCACCTGCCAAAACATTTTGTCCTTCTTCAACTCGGATACTGTTTTTCTTCAAATGTCCATAAAGCCCATAAACTCCAGCATCATACTCTATCGCCACAAGGTTTGCCACTGCTGTTGAGTCCAAATCCAATTGCCTATCAAATTCCCCATCGTGAATATAAACCACATTTCCGTTTGCTGCCGCAAGAACAGGAGTGGTCATCTCGTCCATGTGCCAAAAGGTTGGAATTATAATATCTGTTCCCATATGTCCGTCGTAAGATGCAAAAGAGCAATAATAATCAAGGATGGAATTGAAAGCACTGTCTTCATCCACATAGTTAAGAATTAAATTTTCAGGTCCAAACATTCCTCCATTCCCCATAGGATCAGCCAAAAAAAATGAATCTGTTGTTGTCCTACTATTTGTGGAATTTTGGATTTGTTCAAATAAAATTTTCCGTTGTTCAAGAGAGATACAGGAATTCTGTATCTCAATTTGTGCTGTAAACTTCATTCCATTTGGTAATTTATTACCATTTGTAATACTAATAAGTAAATACAACATGAGCCACTTATTGGCTTTCATTTTAACTCCTTATTTCGCCCACAAAGACTTAAAGGCATTAAGTTCTATTTTCATTTCTCTTCGTGGCATTGTGGCTATTTTTCAGGGTATTTCATATTTCCACACCCATAGGAATCCAAAATGCAATATCTCCGGTTAGGGCGCCAATAACTGAACCAAACGTAACACCAAAACTTGCACCAAGGGCAACGCCAATGCCGATAAATTTTCGATTCATTCTCTAAAACTGAAAGGCGGATATTGATCTGTAGTCAGTAATAAAGCATAAGCTTGTACTCTTAATATCCATCTCATGGCGCCCACCACAAAATCAAACATACTTCTTGGATATTTTCCGGAGAATAAAATGATAATCCACGCAATAATTGTACTGAGCAAAACACCAATCATGATGGGGCATAAAATTATTATATGGGGTAAAACCAGGAACCATTTGATTAATGGCATCCAACAATTTAATTCTTTTTCAACATCCGGATATTCGATTTTAACATGCACTGATTGTTCTTCATCGGTTGAAGGATATTCATGGCGTAATAATAATATATAGGACGCAACTCGCAACGAAAATTTGGTGAGTTGTACATTCCAATCAAACCACCATTGTGGATACTTTTTTCGAAATACAATCATTAAAAGTGTAGGTACGACCAAAATGCCCAACCAAAATGATTCATCTGGAACATTTTCATTACCGTAACCATGATATGATAATGATCCTAAAATTATTAGTATTGGAATGCTAAGAAAAAGTCGGAAGAAAACGGTAAGTCTATTGGCTTCTTCCGGGTAGTCGATTGTTAATGTTGCAGGATAGTTAGTCATCTTATTTGTTTCCTAAACAGGGTGTGATTCTTCTTTATAAACATCAAAATTAATATTATCAATTTGTAAGGCTTGGAATGCGACTAAAGCAATTAATTGACAATAAATACTCATAAATGTGGAATTAAAATGTCGTATTTCAAAAGTATGTGCTATAATTGAGAAAGCGCCATACACTGTAACTCCTATACTAATATAAGCCATTTGTTTAACAATAAGTGAGATTTTCCTTCTGCGATCTTCATAGGATTGATATGGATCTAATTTTTTACCAAACATATTCCAAGCGGCTATTCCTGAGAAAAAAAGATTCCCTCCCGAAATAATGACAATATTCAAATAGCCTCCAAACCAAGGGTATTCAAATCGATTAAAATAAAGAATGAACACAACAAATGAAACGTACACGAAAATCACAACCCCCAAGAGGATGGGTGAAATAAAATCAAACAATTTGCGAGGTTGTAGTTCTGCTTTTCGTGTGGTGCGAGAATCAATTTTACGCATGTGTCTAAAAATACTGAACGATGATATCTCTAATAATAATAAAGGAAAAAACTGCGTCATATAAAAAGCCAACACGATAGCTTGATCCCATCGTTCTCTTTGTGAATCTTCAGGGAAATTTCTAAACACAATACCAAGTAACACTAAACCCAGCACCAGGATAAATAAATTCAAAATTTTGTAATTGCGATGTTTTTTAGTATAATATTCAATCGGTTTGGGATAAAGTTTAGGAAATTCTGATGGAGGGTAACTATCCAATATATATTGGATTCGATTGGCTATTTTTCTCGGAAAATAATAGGACATAAGAAATAATTGACTTAAAACTACGGTTATGAATAGAAACTTAGTTTCCATACTACTCTCCTGAATTTTGTTGGATTTTCATAATATTGCCAAATGCAATGCGGATTTCTGAATCTGTGGCTCCTGTTTGTCTCAATATCTGAATGGTTTCACTTAATTTGAATGTAACCACTGTATTAAGATCAAAGTTACAGTTGAGCTTTGCGTCGATGTGAATAAAAGTACCGCGATATCCTTTGGCTTGAATGACGGAATCTCGGATCAAATGTTTGTAAGCCTTCGCCACTGTATTGTGATTTAGATTCAGATCGTTAGCTAATTGCCGAACGGAGGGTAATGCATCGCCGGGACTTAAATCACCATTGGTTACTGCATTTTTGATTTGGTCAATCAGTTGGGAAAAAACCGGAACCGAATCGGTGGTATTTATGATTAGTTCCATAATCTCGATATTTTACTGTACTGCATGTACTAATAGTACAAGTACAATATTTTATTTACAAGGGGAAATTTTAAAGTAGATTATTCACAACTCTCTTGGCATTCTTCCAAAGTTATAAATGGAACAACTCCACCACACCCGCCATAAATAAATTCTTTACATTTTCCTTCGCCTTGATCAAAATAATAACTTGGGATATATGCTTCGCAAGGTCCTGGATCAGGTTCTAAATAGCAGGAGTCGGGTAAATCTTGAACATCTTCTTTACAGCAAAAAAAAGTTGAAATAATAAATATAAAGATCAATAAATTTTTCATTTTACTGCTATTACCATTATTTCAATAAGCGCATCTAATGGAAGTCGCGCTGCTTGAATAGCTGCGCGAGCTGGAGGGTCAATTGAAAAATAGGATGCATATATTTTATTCATAGCACCATAATTATTTAAGTCTGATAAAAAAACCTGACTTTGTACAACATCTCCCAAGGTAAACCCAGTAGCATTTAATACGGCTTTAATATTTTTTAAAACTTGGTGCGTTTGATCTTCAATACTTCCCTGAATAAGCTTCCCCATAATCGGATCTATGGCAATTTGGCCAGATAAATAAAGTGTATTCCCAACTCGAACAGCTTGGGAATATGGCCCAATTGCTTCTGGCGCATCACTTGTAGAAATAATTTCTTTTTTACTGTTTTCTGTAGGGTAAGCGTAATTTCCAAACAGCACAACGATTAAGATTAAAACATTTTTCATAATTATATTTCCTTTAAGATTAATTAATTTTCTTCAATACATCTTCTAATGAACTCGTGAAAAACTCAATTTCTTTATTAGAGTTAAAATAACCCGTTGAGACTCGTAAAGCATATGATTTATTAAATGTATTATTCACACTACCTGTTTCTGGAATACCAATAGATCTAATTTGTATGTTTCTTTCCATTAATGTTTTGGCTACCCACTCAGCCGTTTTTTTATCTTTTATTGGAACTTGTGGTTGGTTCCATCTAAAAGGGTAAAATGTTGTAAGCCCAGACCCTAAATCCTTATCCGAATAAGGGGAAATAATGCAGTTCGGAGCATGATTTAAAATTAAGTTTTTAATTTCTATAGATAAATTTAAAATATGTTTTTCTATGACAGCAGTCCCACCTTCGTCTTTTACAAACTTCATTGCTCTTACCATAGCAGTAAAACCTGGTGTATTACTACATCCCCGAATTTGAAGTGCTTTTGCGATAGGATAATTTGAATTTCCATCTGTATATCTAATCATTCTCTGAGATATGGTGGGATAAAACTCCGGAGGCTGTATATTTGAATTTCGAATATAAAGTACACCCGTACTTGGTGGACCATTTAACCACTTATGACCCGGGCATGCGTAAAAGTCGCAATTCTCTACTCGTTCATTTATGTTATTGATATCTATTGCTCCAAAAGCTTGGGCTCCATCTACTATTAAATAAGCAATATTAAGTTCGTCGGCTTTTTCCCGTAATGACTTTAATGAAAGTCTAACCCCGGTTGTAGGATAAACATGGGAAACACACATTGCTTTAGCTCCTCTAAGAGCAGAGTTATTTGGAAATAACGTATCTAACAGTTCTGTTTGATTCATATTTTTTATTTTTTCCGGAGAAGGAAATGGTTGAGTTTTTACTTGTAGTCCGTGCCTTGCTTGCCAAATCTGAAGAGGAGAAATAACGGAAGAATGTTCCTGATTGGTGGTGACTACTTTATCTGTGTGCGTAAAATTTAAGCCCATAATAGCCATGCTTAATCCCATGGTTGTGTTATCTGTTAGGCATATATTGTTTTTTTCCACACCCATAAACTCACTAACCTTTCCGCGATTAAATTCCTGTCGTTTTCCAAGATCACGATCTAATTCATAAGCATATGTAGGATCACTTGTCCATTTTGCTAGGTTTTTTTGTAGAGTAGAAACCACACACTGCGGCATTGTACCTTCTGTTCCGCTATTCAAATAAACAAAACCATTGGGCAATGCTGTAAAATCACATAATTCCCCTAGGGGAGACAATGTTTTAATTTTGTTTGAAATATTATTCTTAGCAGACAGCCCCGAGAACATAGCAGTACTTACCAAACCAGCCGTTTTTAGAAAATTCCTTCGAGTTGAATTAGTAAATTTATTTTTTTTCATATTATTCTCCTTGAAGTGTAGCCACTAATTTCCGTGCCGAACCATGATCTCGATGTTCACAAAGATAAATGCTGCTTTATTTCTCATTATATTCAGGAAATTCTAACCCAATTATAACCGAATGGGAATAATTGTTAATTGTAAATAAGTCATTTGTCGTGCTATTAAAAAAATTGTAACTAAATCTATACTCTAATGTTAGTCGATTACATTTCTTTCCACTACCGATATCTATTCCAAATTGGTTTTTCACCGTTTTATTGTATAAATACCCAACCCCATCCCGGTAATTACCGCTGTCAGTCTCCTTTGATAATAGTTTATCCACTCTTGGACCAATGAGAAAAAACATATTCTGAGAATGTACTGAAAGATTATACCGGTATAACAGATTAGCTGATGTAAAATAAAAAGTATTTCTGAATTCCCATTTTTTTGGATAAGAATTATCTTCATTAGAATTAATTCCTTCTTCAATCATTCCTCTCTCAACATATAATAACTCACACAATAATTGATGATTATTATTTAAAGTAATGGGTCTCCATGATAAACCAATAATCCTTCCATTTAAAAAATGTTTATCAATTGAAAACCCTGCTTGAGTAGATGTAATAATTTGATTCGAATAATTAATACCCGTCTTTATTCCCATGCTACTTCCAATATTTGCAATTACAATTATATTCAGAAAAAAAAGTTTAAAATATTTCATATAGTTATTCCCCTTGAATCGTTGCCACCACTTTCCGTGCAGAACTACGATCCCGATGCTCGCATAAATAGATTCCCTGCCACGTGCCAAGGTTGAGTTTCCCGTCCGATATAGGAATTGAGAGTGAGGACCCCAAAAGGGACGCTTTCAAATGAGCAGGCATATCATCCGGACCTTCAAAGGTGTGCTGGTAATATGATTGATTTTCCGGTGCCAGCATATTGAAATGGGATTCAAAGTCAGTCCGTACAGTTGGGTCCGCATCTTCGTTAATGGTTAAAGAGGCGGAGGTATGTTTTATAAATAAATGTAGAATTCCAGTTTTGATCTTTTCTATTTCAGAAATTTGATTAATCACATCAGGCGTAATGATATGAAATCCCCGTGAACGGGGAGAAAGTGTAATTGTTTTTTGAAACCACATTTTTATAAATCTTTTTGCATCCATATTCTGGACTCTTTCTCATTTTGTTTTTCAATGGTTTCGGTAATAATAAACCCGCGATTCAAAGAAAAAATGATCATAGTTTTATGCTTTTTTCTTGTTTTCAATTTAATAGATTTGTATCCATTCTTTATAGCCCAATCTTCTTGAAAATTGGCTAATTCTGTAGCGATACTTTTATGACGAAATTCGGGTAAAACGCCACCCATCCAACCATAAAAACTTCCATCATCAAAACGATTATATCCTACTTTAAATCCAGCAATTTCCTTGTTTAATTCGGCTATTAAGATTTGATAATCATCTATGCATCTATTTTGATATTCTTCAACACCATAGGGAGAATCAAACTCTGGTATTTGTTTAGATAGTTCTACGCACTCCTGAAAGGAGCCTGCTCTTATTTTAATTTCCATGAAAAATACGTAATTAGAGAGTTTTTGTATTTTGTGTCTTTAGTGATAAAAATAATTTTTTATGTTTTTCGTTCTTTTTTCCGAGCAGCCGGAAAAAGAATATTATTTAAAATCAATCGATACCCTGGTGAATTCCGATGTAAAGAAAGATCCGTGGGTGGGTCACCCACAAAATGCTGATAATCTTCGGGATCGTGTCCGCCATAAAAAGTGAAGGTACCTTTCCCAAAATTCCCATGAAGATATTTTACCTGATCTGACGCCGGATCTTCCCCCATAATTACAATATGATTTTTTATTTTATCTTTATGAAAACCTGTTGTTTGCCCCATGAACCCTTTCACAATCGTCACATGATTTTGAGTGAGCATGGTTGGCACTGGATCGTATTTAGCTGAAAATTCAAATAAAGAAAAATAATCCGCTTCTGCGCCTTGAGTGACCGGATTATTGCTGGGAGGAAAATCTATATCTGAAAATTCATAAATCATAGGATCGGGTAATAATTTAAACCCCGAAAATGCAAATGTTTTGGAATAATCCAATGATGTCTGAAGATTCGGGTCAATTGATGTTCCGTCAAACACAGAATGGGCACCATCTACATTTTCCATGGATAGCGCAATATCATAAGAATCTGTCGCAGAACACATAGCAAAAAGAAATCCGCCATTACCTACATAACTTTTTATTTTCCGAGCCATGGCTTTCTTTTGTTCATGGACACTGGGAAAACCCAACTTAGTAGCTACAGCTTCAAATTGTTGCTTCTGATCACGGTACCATTGCGCATTTCGATGGCTCCGATAAAACTTTCCATACTGACCTGTAAAATCTTCATGATGGAGATGAAGCCAATCGTATTCATCTAATTTTCCCACATGAACTTCTTCATCCCAAAGTGTTTCATATTCAACTTCAGCATAATTGAGTACCATTGTAACCGCATCATCCCAGGGCTGTTTATTTGGAGGCGTATAAATTGCAATTTTAGGTTTTTTTTCTAATAGAACAATATCCATATTGTTTTGATCAATTTCCGTATATATAGAAACCAAATCATTAACATTAATCATTTCAAAAGTCACACCACGAACCCGGCATTCAGATTGGACACTTGGATGTGCATCAATGAGAAATGACCCGCCACGATAATTGAGCAACCATTCTATCGTTGTGTTTTGAGTTAATGTAAAATAAGCGATACCATAAGCTTTCAAATGATCATTCTGAGATTGATCCATTGGAATCAATATTTTTTGTCCAAAAGAAAGAGAGATGAATATAAAAAAAAAGAATTGTTTCATTAGCTTTCTGTGTGTTGCACAGCACGAATATGGTACCGTATAGGTTCAGAGAAAATAGAATTTGGGTAATCATCGAGAATGCGCATATATTGTTCGATGGCTTTTTCTAAATTAAGAAATTTGGATTCATATATTTGTCCTGCAAGAATAATTCCTCTATCCGCCAGTGGTGTTTCTGATAAAGATAGAACAATCTCCAATGCTTCATCATATTCTTTGAGTTGATAATGAAGCAATCCACGCCGTAGGTTAGCCAACGGTACAATGGCGGAATTAGGTATTTCAGTGACTAGATATGTTAATTCCTTAATTGCATCTCCAATTTTTCGTTGACGCAAATACCATTCAGATTTTATAAAATGGATATAGGCTGATTTGCTTGAAATATCATCTTCATAATATTGTGTTAGAATGTTTTTTAATTCCATTAAATCATTAAAGGATGGATCAATTGGACTCATGGCTGAAAAAGAAGCCTGAACAATTTTCAATGTTGTATCCGGTTCATCAGTTAAAAAATGAATTAAAATCTTCTTTTGCTCAATCGCTGGTAATTTATTTTGTTTTAATTGCTTATCTAAAAACATTAGCGCATCAGCTGACATTCCTTTCGCAAGCAATACATCAGCTATTCTTAGGATAATCTTTAATCTCATTTTTTTATCCGGTCTGTTTTTCAAAGCTTTGTTTAAATGGTCAAAAGACTGATCAAAATCTTGAAGAATTCTATATTGAATTTCACCTAATCGAAAATAAGCTTCAGCCAATAAAGGCGATTTAGGTAACGAAATTAAGAGAGAATCATATAAAGAAAGACTCGATTTTAAATGCGCTGGAGACAAAGAAGAGCTCACCTGAAACGGGTCTTCAAAAAATAAATTATTATCAAAAAAATATGGAATCAAGTGCGATTCTTGGATGGGAATAATTTGATCTTCAAATGTTTGAGCAAGACCTAGGAGAGCTTTCCCTGTATTGTTTGCATTTAATGTTTGGCTCAAAATATAATTGTAGGCTTGAATAGCAATTTTAAATTGATTTTCTTCCCGACATTCATTCGAAAATGCCATCCATTCTTTAAAGTTTGGTTTGTCTAGTTTGGAATGTTCCTTTTTAGTCTCAAATGCAAGGATATATTTTTGTTGTTTAAAGTAAAATTCGCTTAACACATTTAAAAGAGATTGGGGTGTTTTTTGAGAAGCTATTATTAGTTTTTCTTCTATAATTTGAACGGCATCTTGTTCATCACTCATAAGGAGAATTCTCCGCTGAATAATCCCGTTCTGATTTGATGGTTGGGAAAGACTTAAAATATATTGATCCATTGCTTTATCGTAGACACGACGAGATTGATAGTAAATACCAGCTTCATAAGCCATAAAGGATTGCCCAAAATTTTCTCGACCCTTTCCTAACAAGGAAAGCAAATCGTCATCTAAACTATAGCGCCCATACAATGAAACCATTATTCTATAATACGAACGATTGTTTTTGAATTTTTCCGTACTGGATTCCCATACCAGTTTGGCTTCAGACAGTTGGTCGTTTAAATAAAACAGTTCACCTAATTCAGCATAAAGTTGAATATCATTTGGAGTATAGATTAGCTTTTCACGAATTAATGAAATACCATCTTCATATCGCTGATTTTTCTTATAAAGTAATTTTAGATCACGAAAGGTTCGACTATGATTTGGAGTTTTTAATAGAATGGATTCATATATAGAAATAGCCCCGTCTATGTCCCCTTTTCTTTCCAACATTTTTGCTGTTTTTAAAGAAGCGTTGATTGGTCCATTATTTTGCCCAAAAAGAATTGAGCCCACTAGAACAATATAAATTAAATATGATTTATTTCTCAATATCACCCTCGATAATTTCTTGTTCAATTTTCAATTGACTTAATGAATTAAAATATCGTTTTATCATTGTTTGATGTTCGCGAGAATACCCAGCATTAATAGATTTATTTAAAGCTTGAAGCGCCAGATTTTGTCTTTGCCCCATATCAGCAGGTAATCCACCTGGGCCTTCAAACGATATCAATGTCTCTGCAGATGTTGATTTCCGTTCGTCTTTATAACCGCGCTGTGTCATAGAAGTTTGACTGTCTAACATTCGAGATAAAATTCGCTGTTGTCTTTCTTGGGTTTTTCGTGAAAATCGTCGACGTTGAAGATCTTTGATAACTTCGTCCATTTCTTTTCCGATTCCACTTAAATCTCCCATTCCCTTTTGTCCGGAATGTCGCATTTCATTCATCATTTGTTCTAATGATTTTCGAATATCCTGTTGTTTTTGGAGCATTTGTTGCATCATTTGTTGTTGAGCTGCAGCAGCCATTTGCCCCATCCCTAACTGCATTCCCTGCTGATTCGCGCCTTGTTGTTGGCCGGCCATTTGTTGCATCATTTGCAAAAATTGTTCATAGCCGCTGGCAGACCCTGATTGCTGCATTGCTTGAATACTATTAAACAAGCCAAGCGCCGCCTCATTCAATCCTGCCATTGCCATTTCTTGACTAGTCCCTGCCTGATTTACATTTCTTTCTGTTAATTTAGATTTAGCTTCTTGCATACTTGCATTTGCTTTACCAACCCCTCGTCCTATTTCAGGCGTAATTGAAAATGTTTCTTTAGATAGCTCCATCATTTGGCTCATAATTGATTTAAGTTGATCTTGTAATACTTGTTGTCGAGATGCCATTTCTCGGAGTCGAGGAGAATTCCGAGTTGCCGATTTAACATCAGATCGCAATTGTTCTTCTTGGGATGAAAGATAAAGCATATCTTGAATTAACGCTTGAAATTTTTCAGTCATATCATCTACGGTCTCCTTTTGAAAACCCTGTTGCATTTGCATGACTTGTTGCATCATCATTTCCATATTTTGAAGAGATGCTTGGCTGGACGATTGCGCTTGTTGTGGTTGCTGTTGAGTCAAGTTTTGCATGGTTTCCGTCATAGAGTTTTCTGTTTGTTCCATGAGAGATGAATTGGCCATTTCAGATAAATCATCTGACGTTTTATCGCTATAGGGCTCCACCAAGTCTGACGCTTCTTCCATAAGAGATTTTAAATTATCAAGTTCTTCGAAATTCCTTTTTTCTTCTTGAGCTAATCGTTCAAGTGTGGATTGATCTGTCTGATCATTCGCTTGATTAATTTCACGATCCAAAGATTGTTCTTGATCAAAAAGCTGTTGCATTCTCGTTTGGAGTTCATCCATTTTTTGCTCAGCCTGCAATCGTTTAAATATTTCCAGATATCGATCTAAATCCTGTTCGATTTGAGCCATATTTTCAGATAATTCACTCAATGCATTCTGAAGTTGTTTCATATCCATGTTCTCGAGAGCTTCTTGGAGATTCTCCATATTGCTCATCATATCTTCAGGAATAACGGCCTGAATTAGTTCAGATAATTCTTTAAATTTATCTAATAAGTCAGATGAAAAAAGGTCGTGTTTTTCTGCCTGTTTAGTAATCGATTCAATGGCTTCTGTCATTTTTTCTAAATTGGCTAACTCTTCCTTTGCTTGCTCTAGGGCATTTTTTACAGATTGCTGTTGATCCCAATCCAATTCTTTTGTTTTCAATGATTCAAGTTCTAACGATTCAAACAATTCTTGGAGATCTTGAAATTCTTCAGATCCAGTTATCATTTTTTCCATGAATTCATCTTCATTATTTTCGGATAATTCGTAGAGATCAGCTAAGGATGGTACTCGTGCAATAAAGGTGGATGATACTGTTTTTTTAGGTCCTGAAATATTATCATTATCTGTGAGTTCAAAATGAAAATGGACTTCATCTTCTGGCATAAGAAACATATCGCTCAAATCCCACAAGGTGCGAATAGTTTGAATAACGGTATCCGGATTTAAATCATGAATTGTAAACATTGCCACATAAGGATCTGCCATTAAAAACGCTGGACGTCTTACTTCGTAAGCAACTTGCAGATTGCTAAATCCATAATCATCCTCAATTTCAATATGTATTGGAATTGATTGATTGCTCCCTAATTCGATCACAGGTGACGGTTTAATAACAAAAAGACTTGGATCGTGATCTGGAATTATTTCCAGTGAATATGGGACAGGATCTCGGTTTGTAATCCCTCGCTCATCTACAAGATTTACCGTGAATTCACCGCTCTCCATCATTTGAAAATTACCTGAAGCGGACCTGCCCGTAGATGATAAATCTATTTTTTCTCCATTAATATCTAAAAAAGCAGACTCTAAAATACGATTAGATGAAAGATAAATTTGAACCGTAGAGCCCTTGAGCCCATGTACGACAGCTATATTCCCGACCTGTGTTTCTGTAATCAGACCACTGTATTTAGGCGGAACCACAGTAATTAGAAATGATTCAAAGAATGGGCGGTCTGTGACAAATATGGTACTGGGAATAGAAGCCACTTTTTCCCAGGCTTCCCAAAAATGATCAGCATTTACAATTGCCGAATAGGTATAATCTTGAAAAAGTTCTGGTAATTCAAATTGATAATTCCCGGTAGAATCCCTTGGCGCTGAAAAAATTAATTGCAATGAATCTCGCTCTTGTGTCGCAGCTTGAAGTGGCGTTAATTGCAGCAAAACCGTATCGGGATTAGCCCCAATTGCTTTAATCGTGATGTTGGATTTTTCTCCGCCTAAAATATGAATATCACTGGAAAGACTCATAAGAGAAAATGGTTTTGGTGCATGAAATTTAGTTGTCGGATTTATCCATCGATAAAAAGAATTGGCAGATGATTGGTATGTAAAACTAAAAAAGAGAATTAAAAACATCCAAATTGCCAGTAACCGCTTTTTTACTGAATCCATATTTTTATTTTTTAATAATTCAGAATAATTTAAAGCTTTAAGCTTCTCTGAGATTTTATTTATATAAGCATTTGATAATTCTTTGGATTCGTTTTCCCCTGAATTGGATTCTAGTTGCAGTGCGTTTAAAATTGTGTCTTTTTTGTCTGGAAAAGCTACTTTGCCCAAATATAGAGATATTGTTTCAACTTTATATTTAACTAACTGGTCCGATTCTGATCTAAAGTATTTAACAAGCCAATGAATAACATAAACACCTAATAAAATATATATAATATAGAGTCCATTCATTTTTAATGTAGGCGAAAAATAAAATACTGTTTCCAATTCAATCCCAATCAAAAACAATAGTGATGCTATAATTCCAAGCCATAATAAGCTCATAAAACCATCTTGCCAAAACAAAATTGACCTAGTAATTAGAATGTGTTTTTTAATTTTCATATTACTGGGTTAATGCAAAATAAATAATATTTACACCCATTTTTAAGGATGCTTCACGAATTGGCCAAGGATCTTGATGAACACTAGCGTCTTCCCAACCGTCACCTAAATCAGACTCAAACGTGTATAGCAATATAATCCGTTCGCCTTCAAACAACGCCAAGGCTTGTGGTGGATTATTATCGTGTTCATGAACTTTAGGCACTCCATTCGGAAGCTTAAAATAGGATGAAAATATTGAATGACTATGAGGTAATGGTACTAAGTCTTTATTTGGAAAAACTCGTTTTATTTCTCGACGAAAAGATTCATCCATGCCATAATTATCATCCGCATGAAGAAACCCGCCATTCATTAAGATAGATCGCAATGCAATAATTTCATCTTCTGAAAATCGTATATTTCCATGACCCGTCATATAAAGATATGGGAATTGACTTGCATTATCATCTGTAAGTTGAATTCGGAATTCATCTGGATGTGCTGACATGGGCGTATTTGAATTCAAATAATTCAACAAGTTCGGTAAACTACTGGGATCACTATACCAATCCCCGCCTCCGCTGTAGTGAACACGGGCAATCGAAAAGGATTGGGCTGAAGCCAGTCCAGCCAATAAGAAGAATAAAATGCAGTTTTTAATCATAAAATGTCAATGTAATAATCAACTCATTTGTTCCAAAAAAGACACGTCTAAACTTAACTTGAATTTGTCGAGTCTCTTCTTGTAAAAAGCATAGGAATCATGGAATTTTGATGACCTATGTTTGCCTTGAAAAATATACGCCACGCATTAATCTTATTTATCCTTTCTGGTTTAGTGGGTCAAGTAGAATTAAAAAAAGAGCCGCGCACCTTTCTTTTTGGGCTTATCAAGCTCGATACTGAATCGGCTTATGAAGATGGCGCATGGATTAATAAATGGCTTTATGCTCGAGAATTTGCCGCGCCAGTTAGTTTTGCACCTCTTGAAATACGTTATGGCTTTGGTTTTAACGGGAAAACATCCGGTAGTGCATCAAATCTCAGTGATGATTCCGCATCGGACGATCCGGATAAAATAAAATATGATGGCAATGTGGATCCTATAACTCAAGAATTTAAAAACATTTGGGGATCATCCCTTGAAATTGACGTTGGGCTTTTTAATCTGCCCCATTATTTAGTTGGAACAAGTTGGATGAACGTGATGACGGGACTGACTTATCGCTCAAGTAAAATTTGGTATCCCGCAGAAACCCCATCCGAATCTTGGGCAGAAACAAATACGGATTGGGGCGATACAGCTTATTTTTCTCCGAAAATTACAGACTATATGCTTACAACTCATTTACAATATCAACCTTTTAATAATTGGTTTGTTAATTTTAGATATTCTTATGGGTTGTCTTCTGCTCTTTTTTATTCGCCAGATCAAGAAGTATGGAATAAAACATTAAAGGGTTCCGGAACATCAGCAGCAGGTGCAATTGGAATTCGTTTTATTTTAGATTCCGGAAAAATAAACAGGTTTACGGTTGGATTAGATTTTCGATATTCTTATACAAAAATACATACCATTACCGATGTGGAAGACATAACACCTATCAACCGATTTGATTTAGTTAATTATGGATTATATTTAACGCTTTCAGCTTTTTATGGAGGAAAGAATACAATTGGGGATGAGGCAAAAACGTTCTATTACCGAAAAGAATATGTAACTGCTCGAGATAAATTCAAAGAATTTCTCGCAGAATATCCATCTCATGCAAATCGTCATCGCGCTGAAAAATACATAGCAGATTGTGATTATAAAATTCCATATCAAATCATGGATGACGGTGTTGTTTTAGAACATGGGAGTAAAACACCGAAAGCATTGAAAAAGTATTTATATGCCAAATCAATAGTGAAAAATGACACATTAATCTTAGAAACCCTTAACAAAAGAATTAATCAAATTGCACTACTTTGGATGTTAGAAGCTGAAAAAATGTTAAAAGAATCCAGATACGACGAAGCATACTCTTTGGTAAAACATGTGGCTGAATTTTCAATTCATGGTAAAAATGAAATTCGACGATTTAATTCTTGGGTCATTCTTAACGAAGGGAAAAAATATCAAAATGCAAGCTTTGTCGGCAAGGCAATGGGAAAGTATGCCACCGCACTAGAAATGAACCCCGATCTTATTTATGAAATAAAAGCATTGCAATATCAAGCGGGAATTCAAATGGTGAAATTGGCTAATGAAGCTGATGAATTTGATGAAATTCAACTAGCGATTTACTCGTTAGAGTTTGCCCGTGATTTATCGGGTGGCATTGGAAAAAGAAACGAGCAACTCTTGATAGATTTAAAAAATAAATTAAAATCACACTCCGATTATAAAACCCGAATTTTAGTAAATAATAAAATGAATCAAGCAAGGTCTATTCAAGCCAAAGCTCGAACTGAAAAACTAGATATTGGACAAACAATACCGCAAGTTCAGGAATTACTGGGCGAACCACATGAAATAATTATTGGAAACAATGGAACTAATCCCGATGAACAATTGTGGGTATATTTTGTAAATGATAAATCAATTTATTTAACATTCCACTATTTTCAATTATTTAAAATTGAAGAATTATAACAATTGTGACAAATTCAATCCTATTTAAAGAAAAAAATACCCAGTATTTTTCAGGCTGTGAAACTTATATTTAAAACTATTTTATTTGTCCTTTTAATCTCGTCCGTTTTCGCTCAAACCGGAAAGCGAAATTATGATAATGAATTAAGACATCAGAATAAAGCAATCAATGCTTTAAAGGACGAAATTGGTCAATTACGATTAAAATTAAAAAAAGCGGAATCAAAAGAGCGATCCACGGCCAGTCGTATTTCATCATTAGATGAAGATATCGCCCTTACTTCTCGACTCGTTCAATCCTTGAAAAGAGAAGAAGAAAAAACGCGAAATAGAATTTTTCAACTCAAAGAAAGTCTCTTGAAAAATGAAACTGAGCTTGATAACCTTCGCATAAGATATGAAGAGAGAGTGGTGAATTCTTATTTAAAAGGCCGACTTACAGATTTAGAACGTGTCTTTTCTTCTACAACATGGAGACAAGCCATGTACCGAACTCAATATCTGAAAATCATCACCGATATTGAAAAAAAGATGACAAAACAAATTGAAAAACTATTAATTCAAGTTAGCCAACAAAAACTAGAGCTTGAAGCTACCCTGCGTGAAAACCTTAATTTAAAACGCGACAAAGAAAAACAAATGATTGCGTACCAAAATATGCGCATTACCCGCGAACAGGAGCTTAATCGAATTCGTACCGATAAAAAATCTTTAGCTATTTATATGAACGAAAAGGAAGCGGGGATTGGGCAGTTAGAAAGTATTATTAAAAATGTTTTAGAAGACAAAGCAAGATTTGAACGTGAAGAAAGGATTCGTCAACAACAAGAGGCTTTAAAAGTTAAAAGCTTTAAATCACTTAAAGGTCAAATTTCATGGCCAGCAAAAGGGCGAATCATTGCAAAATTTGGACGACAATGGAATCCAAAGCTTAAAACCACGACTGAGAATCCAGGGATTGATATAAAAGGTCAGCCTGGCTCTGCCATACGAAGTATTATGGGAGGCATTGTAACGACCATCACCTATATTCGCGGTTACGGCACAACAATTATTATTGATCACGGTGGAGGTTTTTATACTGTCTATAGCCACGTAACCAATATACAAACAAGTGTGGATAGTGAAGTTCGAAATGGTGATGTAATTGCATACATGGGTGATTCAGGTTCTATCAATGGAGCTAAACTTCATTTTGAAATTTGGGGAAAAGGACAAAAATTAGACCCTGAAAAATGGCTCACCAAAAAGTAATGTCATTTGATATTGTAGCATCCCAATCTCTCATTTGGGAAAGACTTTCAAAAATAAGCACGGCAAATCAACTGGGAAATGCATACTTAATCTCCGGTCCCAGAGGGTGCGGAAAAGAGGGGTTAGCAATTCGCTTTTCTCAATTACTTAATTGCGAAATATCTTCAGTAAACCCATGTGATTCCTGTCCGTCTTGCCAACGATTTCATCAGTTACAACATGAAAAATTAAATCTAATCTTTCCACTGCCAACCGTTAAAAAAACAACAAGTGACAACTCGGATGATATTTCAACTGTTGGCAATAGTGATATGGAATTGGTAACAAGCGCCATTGCGAAAAAATCAAAAGATCATTTTTATAAAATCCAAATCCCAAAAGCAAATAGAATTCTGATTCAATCAGTAAGAGGATTACGAAAAAGCTTATATTTAAAAAGTGATCCAAGCGGTCGGAAAATTGTTCTAATTCTTGATGCTCATTTATTATCAGCAGGTCAAGGCGAAGCAGCCAATGCTCTTTTGAAAATATTAGAAGAACCACCAAAGAACACAACCTTAGTACTCGTCACAGACCATGTTGAATTATTACTACCAACTATATTATCACGATGCCAACGGCTATCGGTCCCTAGATTAAATGATGAAACCATCATGAAATGGCTTCAAATGAAAATGGTAAAAGAATCTGAAATTCCATTTTTAGCTGGGTTAAGTCTGGGGAATATTCATCAAGCTCGTTTTCTCACATCACAACCAATTGGTGATTTAATGAAGTTAATTAGCGGTTTGATTAAAACAATCACTGGTAACGAACCCGATTCTTGGCGAAAATTTATCCAAACATATTCACGGTTAGCTTCTCAGGATCCTGCGACATTTTCATTTCATTTTATGATGATAAAAATTTGGTTTCGATCAGCAAATCGATTACAAAAAGATGTAGATGACATATTACATGAAACTTCCTTTAAGCTCGGGATGAAACGAATATTAGATTTGCACCCAACAGCTGACTTTTCTGCTATTACATTTGAATTAGAAAATACAATTTTAGCCATTCCAAAAAACCTATATATCCCATTAATTTTGACAAACCTTTTAATTAAAATACAGAAATACTTAAAATCATGAAAAATACATTTTACATAACAACTCCAATTTATTACGTCAATGATAAGCCACATATCGGTCATGCTTATACCACAATACTAGCTGATGTTCTGTCTCGCTATCATCGTAATTCCGGACAGGAAACTTTTTTTCTCACCGGATTAGATGAACATGGGCAAAAAGTTCAACAGGCCGCGGAAAAACGAGGTGTTAATGCACAACAACATTGCGATGAAATGGCGCCACGCTTTTCTGAACTATGGAAACAGCTTCATATTTCTAATGATGATTTTATCCGGACCACCGAAGAAAGGCATAAAAAAGTCGTGCAAAACATTCTTCAAGAAGTCATGGATAAAGGAGATATTTACGAAGCTGAATACGAAGGTTTATATTCTATATCTGAGGAGAGATTCATTACAGAAAAAGAATCAGAAAGTGGTGAATTTCGAGATATAAAAAAATTAAAAGAAAAAAATTATTTTTTTAAAATGAGTAAGTACCAACAAGCTTTGATTAATCATATTGAAAAAAATCCAAATTTTATTCAACCAAATCATCGAAAAAATGAAATACTTGGTTTTTTAAGACAACCCCTTAACGATTTATGTATTTCTCGTCCAAAATCTCGATTGAACTGGGGCATAGAGCTTCCGTTTGATTCAAATTACGTAACCTATGTTTGGTTTGATGCTCTTATTAACTATATCACTGCAGCAGGATTTGGAAGCGATGACAATGCATTCAAAAAATGGTGGCCCGCATCCTATCATTTAATTGGAAAAGATATTTTGACCACCCATGCCGTGTATTGGCCCACAATGCTCATGTCTGCCGGCATTGAACTTCCAGAAACTATATTCGCACACGGATGGTGGCTTATGGGTGAATCTAAAATGAGCAAATCACTTGGAAATGTAATCAATCCAATGGACTTGATAGAAGATTATGGCGTAGATCCAGTTCGGTATTATCTCATGCGAGAAATGGTTTTGGGGCAGGATTCCAGCTTCACTATGGAATCATTTATTCAACGATATAATAGTGATTTAGCCAATGATTTCGGAAATCTCTTAAGCCGAGTTTCAACGTTGATGAAAAAAAATTATGATGGCAAAATTCCGGAACCAGGCAAACTCACAAATGCTGAAACAATTATCAAATCAAAGGGAGAGTCATTAGCTAAGCTCGTTAAAGAAAAAATTGAATCTATGCGACTAAATGAAGCCATCGAAGAAATAATGCAATACGTCCGAAGCGTCAATAAATACATGGAAGATCATGCGCCATGGAAACTTGTAAAAGAAGATAAAATCTCGGCAAGTCGGGTACTATATACCGCAGGAGAAGCTCTTCGCATAAGTGCTGTTTTATTATCTCCAGTAATGCCAAATAGAACTGAAGTTTTATTAAATGCGCTGAATGCAAAAAACACAGGATTGGAATGGGGTGGATTAACCCCAGGCCATGAATTAAAAGACCATGAACCTCTGTTTCCGAGAGTAAAATAAATTCAGTTTATTTTGTAATTCACCTTAAATTCGTTTTATGATAAAGCAATTTATTAGACCCCGTTTCCATCTTGTATTATTGTTTATAATTATCATTCCATTAGGTGCTGCTGATAATTCTTTTAAATCTGACGTAAAGAAACTCTCCATTTTCAAAAATGCATTTGATAAAATGTATCAAGAAATGGGCGAGATTACTCAAAGCGCTACTCGTCATAAAACCGGTCATTTCTCCAATGTTGAAAGTGACCAAATTGAAAACCTTCTTTTCCGATATTTAGTCCTTCGTAAATCTTACTGGGAAATCATTAACAAATATCGAGATTATAATACCTATTCTGATAATCCTTCAGAAAATGCAAAAGCGCTTATCATTGGCTACACATCCGCTTTAACACTTTATAAATACAGTGGAATTTTAATTACCAAAAATATGGCGGATGAACAAACTGTAAACAAATTGAATGAAGCCTATTTCAGAAGCGGAATACCACGAGGGTCTTTTCAAACTGTGTATTCTAGTCTCACCAATCTTGAAAATTTGGATGAATTGGATATTGCTCGGGAATTAATTTCTATCGAATTAGATGAGCCGGGGACAGAATTAAACTTGCTACGTTTGGATCAAATTTATGGCCCATTAATTTCAGAACTTGAACCTCTCCACAGAACACAAGTTAAACTCCGAGAAATGATATTAAACCATTTTGTATTAATTACACCCGAGCTCACCAATCGCTTACGACACAGTTCTATTACAAAGAAAGTTGAGGCATTAACAAAAAAAGCTGGTAGTCGATTTGAAGCATTGCGTGCTGTTATTTTCACTCGAGTAGGACATATAAAAACACCTGGAACATCTCCACTTATTTTTAATGATAGAGATAAAAAACAAATTTTATCCCTATTGGAGCCTGGCGATATAATTCTTACTTATTCAGAAGGATATATGAGCAATATTTTTCTCCCCGGAATTTTTAAACACGGCATAATTTATACGGATGAAAGAGAAAATTGGTCTACGGAAGATTGGGCGAAAATCCAAATTTCAGATACCCAAAAATCCATGATCAATTCTAATCATAATATTATTGAAGCCATTGCAGAGGGCGTGGTTTCCGGATCCTTGAATGAGATATTAGAAACAAAAATTAATCGACTGGCCGTTTTTCGTCCCAAGCTTTCAAGTGGAGAAAAGTTGGGTGCCTTAAATACGGTCCATTCTTATTTAGGAAATCAATATGATTTTACATTTGATTTTAATGATGCCGAAACGCAAGTGTGTACTGAGGTAATTTATCGCGGGTTTAATGATGTGGGTCCACTGCATTTTAATTTAAAAAAACGTGCCGGTATGCTCAATTTGAGCGCAGAGGATGTATGTCGATATGCAATAAAATCAGGTACGATGGAATTAGTTACATTGATTGTTGAAGATGAATATCGGAAAGGGAAACCACGATTTGTTTCTTCAAAAATTGGTGTAGAAATTATTCTAGGGTTAATGAAGTAATATTTGTAATTAATACTAAATAAAAAAATTATACATCCAATAATTGACCTTCTGTTTTCAAAAAATAAAGCGTTCCCATTGTTGAAATAATACTATACCAAAAAAATATTTTCAAACTCAAATTCAACTCTAAAATTCCAAGATTCTGATAAAAAATTACAAAGCAAAGAATGGCGACTTTAATTCCATCTGCAACCAGGGAATATTTTTTTCCATCCATTAAAGCTGTATAAGAAAATACATTTATCATTAAAAACATTGCAATTAAACCCGTAATAAAAACACCGTGGTTAGTTGCCTTATAAAACATGATAAACATCAGCATCAATGAGATAGACATTTGAATATATGACCATCCTAATAGAGTTCGTGAATTCTCGGTCTTATATTTTATTTGTTCAAATGGATTTTCAATTATAGTAATCGGAAATTTTTCCGCAACATCTTCTGGCCTCCAACCTGTGGGCATGAACCAGATTCGAATTTTATCCCATATATTTTCTGCATGAAATGCATCCTGAATCAATTGCCATAGATGTTTATAGTTAATGATTATTGGGTTCCACGTATTTGCAGGACGAAGAGTGCCGTAGACTGGTTTTTCATATATTAACTCTTCCTGAAATGTGCCAAAAACTTTATCCCAGATTATAAAAATCTGGCTATAATTTTTATCTAGATATTTAGAGTTAATCGCATGATGAACTCGATGGTGTGATGGTGTAACAATGATTTTTTCTAACCAGCCCATTTTATCAATAAGTCTTGTGTGGTACCAAAATTGCATAAATAAATGGATAGGCCCGAGAATTGCAAAAATTGATGCAGGCACTCCGAGGACAGCGGCCGGAATCATTAAAATAGCGCCAAAGTGAACCATATCAGATATAGACTGACGAAGGGCACACGCAAGATTGTATTCTTCACTGCTATGATGAATAATATGACGATTCCAAAAAATATTTACACGATGGTTAAGTCTGTGCATCCAATACCCCGTAAAATCCTGAACGATAAAAGCCACAATGACAGCAGCCCAAACTGGCTCAAGCTTATAGAGTGTAAAATGACTTACTAGCCACGAATAACTAACGATCACAATGCCATATTTAAGTCCATCCCTAACAGTGTTGGTAATACCAGAGCTTAAACTAGAAATCATATCTGCTGAGTTATTAACCTGAATTCCCATTCGTTTGGCTGCAACTATTTCAATCCCCATTAAAATCAAAAAGATGGGAATGGCAATTAGAAGTGATGAAATATAAAAACTCATTTTAATTGTTTTGAAAAATCTTTGTCGTGATAGTCATAAAATCGATTTAGGTTTGCCTATCATTTTACGAGAAAAATTAAATAAATGCTAATCGATACTCATTGCCATCTTTTTTATGAAGAATTAAAAAACGATCTAAGTAACGTTTTAAAGCGCGCTCAAGATTTAGATGTCACTAAATTTATTTGTGTCGCCACCAATATGGAAGACGCCAGGGAATGCCTCTTGCTGGGAGAAACACATGATAACATCTTTGCATCTGCTGGAATTCATCCTCACGATGCAAAAGATGCACCGGAAGACTTTGTTGATCAAATATATGATCTCATGACTTTTGATTCTATGATTGCCGTGGGAGAAATGGGATTAGATTATTTTAGAAATATTTCCGATTCCGAAATTCAAAAAAATGTATTTCGTTCACAAATGGAAATTGCTCAAGATTTATCAAAACCTATCATATTTCATAATCGAGATGCGGATGTCGATACAATAAATATCTTAAAAGAATTTCCCGATGTTCAGGGCGTGGCTCATTGTTTTTCCAGTGATCTTGAAACAGCAAAAGCATTTATGGAATTGGGTTACTACATTTCTTTTTCTGGAAATCTAACCTTTAAGAATAGTCACCTACCAGATGTTGCAAAAGAATTGCCCTTAGATAAAATTTTAGTCGAAACTGATTCGCCATATTTAAGTCCGGTTCCTTTTCGTGGAAAACCCAATGAACCTGGACGAACACGATATGTGGCTGAAAAACTTGCAAAAATTTACAATGTGCCTTTAGAATTAATCGCAGAAAAAACAACTCAGAATGCTGTCCAACTTTTTGGTCTCCCACACAATAAATAAAATTAATATTTGTAATAATGTCAAATACTACAAACCACCCATTCCGAAAAAAATGGGGACAAAACTTTCTTGCCGATGGGAACCTATTAGATAAAATTGTCAGGACAATTAATCCAAAAAATACGGACTCAATTCTTGAAATTGGCCCTGGCGAGGGTGCACTTACCGAACGAATTTATCCCAAAGTAAAAGAGATGGCGGCTATCGAAATTGATCCCATGCTTATTGAACACTTGAAAAACCGAGATTCTCTAAAGGGGTTACAAATTGTCCACGGTGATGTTCTCCTACAAGAGATTGAAACTATCCCGATTAATAACCCCGTTCGAGTTATTGGAAACATCCCATACAATATTACATCCCCTATTATTTTTTGGCTCATTGAACAATTAGATTTTTGGGATGATGCTTTTATTATGATGCAAAAAGAAGTGGCTGAAAGACTGTCTGCAAAGGTTGGAACAAAAGCCTATGGTCGATTTACTGTCGTGGTTGGGGCATACTTAAATATGGAATACTGTTTCACAATTCCACCGGATGTGTTTATTCCAAAACCAAAAGTAGACTCTGCTATAATCCGGTTCACAAAAAAAGAAATTCCGATTGTACCAGATGAAAAATATGTCCGATTTAATAAACTCGTTGCAACAGCTTTTTCGCAAAGACGGAAAATGTTAAGGAATACTTTAAAAGCCTGGAATTTTGCTGAATCCGTAAAAGAAAGAATTGATTTTACTCGCCGACCGGAATCCTTAACAATTGAAGAATTTGCGCTATTAATAGATTTGCATTCCCAGTAAAATAACAGGAATTTAAAAAATGATAAAAAAAGAAACAACATCACTGTGGGTAAAGTTCATGGTTGGTATGTGGATCACGGGGTTTATTTTGGATTATACTGATGGAAATTCAGAAATAGATTATTTTGAAATAACAAGACGATCTCTTTTCATTTCAGTTTTTTCCACTTACTTTTTCAGGCTTTATATGAAAAAAATAAATTCTAATTAATTTCGGTTTTTTATCCAACATCACTCCCACGGTATAATCCTTGTAACCCAAAAGAAAAACCAGTAAAATCGCCAGCTTTTTTTAAGCAAATAAAAATTAATTCAAGTAACCACAAACTACACTTTGGAGGTGATTTAAGTGGTTGAAGTCCAGGTCAGAGATAAAGAATCGTTTGAGCGTGCCCTACGTCGTTTTAAAAAGATGTGGGAACGAGCCGGTGTCCTTCGGGAAATCCGTACACGGTCCTTTTATGAAAAGCCAAGTGATGCAAAACGGGAAGCTAAAAAGAAAACCGTTCGGCGTGTAAAAAGGCAAGCCAGGATAGATGCAATGCGGAATGATCCGCGTGCAAGTCGACAACGCCGTCGCAGACGTGCTAAGTAGGCTCCCAACAGGGAAAATCTAAAGAAGCCTCGGTTTTTATAACCGGGGCTTTTCTTTTTGGAACACATCTTCTCTATTCCGAAATTCCAATATGATTTTTATCACCTTTATTCAAACATTTTAACTCTTAATCCATATTGTGTTAATTAGAAGTATATCAGGCGTTCGCGGACTTACCAAAACTCATCTTACGCCAGCATCATCAATTGCCTATGCTCGAGCGCTACATCAACTCTTACCTAAGGGCGTCCTCATGGCTGGGCAAGATAGCCGCCCATCGGGTGAAGAAATCATTCACGCTATGATGAATGAATTAATACGTTTAGGCAGAACAGTCATTTTTTGCGGAATTGTTCCTACGCCCACAATTCAATTTATGGTTCACAATACGGAAGCTGTGGGTGGATTTATTGTAACAGCCAGCCATAATCCCATTGAATGGAATGGACTCAAATTTGTTCGTGAGGATAGTACTTTTTTTCATCCAAATGAATGTGAAAAATTATTCGATATGGTGGACACCAATAAAGAACTAGCTGACGCAAAAGAACACGGGATGATTTGGCCCGAACAAAATGCGATTCAAAAACATGTAATTTCATGCGTTAGTTTAAAGTGTATTGATTTGAATCGAATTCAACGTCACCATTTTAAAGTTGTTATTGATGCTGTAAATGGCGGTGGTGCTTATGCGCTGCCAGCGATGTTAGAATCACTTGGCTGTGATGTCATCGAACTAAATTGTGAACCCGATGGAAACTTTACTCGCGGCACAGAACCTCTTCCGGAACATTTAAAAGATTTATCTTCAGCTGTAATCAGCCATGGTGCAGATGCAGGATTTGCCGTAGATCCTGATGCAGATCGATTAGCGGTAGTGAATGAAAGAGGTGAGCCTTTGGGTGAAGAATACACATTGGTTTTATCGGCTGACGGATATTTAAACGATGTGGGGAAAAGCGAAAAATTTGTTGTAAACCTTTCAACATCTTTAGCATTAGAAAAATTAGCAGAATCAAAAAGCTGCTCTGTTATTCGATCTGCTGTTGGAGAAATCAACGTTGTTAATAAAATGAATGAGGTTGGATCTAACTTAGGTGGAGAAGGAAATGGCGGGGTTATTCTACGAGAATGTCATTTAGGACGAGATTCTCTTGTTGCTGTTACGATGGTTCTAAATCGAATGTCTCAATCAAAAGCGGCGTTAAGTGAAATTCACAAATTGCTTCCTCAATTTGAAATTGTAAAAGATAAGGTAAATTTGGAAGGAATTAATCCCGATGAATTAATAAAAAAAGTAAGTGGTTTATTTAAAGACGCAGAAATAAATAACCTAGATGGAATCAAATTCACTTGGAATAATAAATGGGTTCATTTACGTAAATCAAATACGGAACCAATTATGCGGATTTATGCTGAAGCACCTAATAAAAATGATGCTCAAAAACTGGTTCAAAGCATCCAGTCTTGTATTTAATAACTTTTTAGATTAAAAAGAATCATTTAATTAAGATAAATTAGATATAATTAAAAAAACAAATGACAATAGATAATACATACACATTTAAAGCAATTGATCAGATTAACACCGAAGAAAGAGTTGCGAGGCTTTTTTCTCGAAGTATTAAGAAAGATTCAAAAATGCAAGCTCTATATCTCGGGTTAAGCATGATTGACTTAACCACATTGGAGGGCAAAGACTCTAAAGGTAAAGTAAAACAGTTATGTTATAAAGCATCACATCTCCACGATAAGCATCCTGGGCTTCCAAATGTTGCAGCTATTTGCGTCTATCCGCCCATGGTTCCCACTGCAAAAAAAGCGTTAGAAGGAACCGGAATCAATGTAGCATCAGTGGCAACTGCTTTTCCAAGTGGAATGGCCAATATCGAAGCTAAACTAGATGAGGTTAAATCGGTGGTGGGAAATGGTGCAGATGAAGTGGATATGGTTATTTCCCGTGGAAAATTTTTAAGCGGTGACTATGAATATGTTTCCAATGAAATTTCACAAGTAAAAGATGTTTGTGGAAAAGCACATTTGAAAGTCATTTTAGAAACGGGTGAATTGGTCACATTAGATAATGTACGTCTTGCCAGCGATATTGCCATGAATGCCGGTGCAGATTTTATTAAAACATCAACAGGGAAAATTTCTCCAGCAGCCACACCACCCGTTGTATTAACTATGTTAGAAGCCATTCGAGACTTTCAAACTAAAACTGGAAAGAAAATTGGTATGAAACCAGCAGGCGGCATTGGAACCGCTAAACAAGCTATTCAGTATTTAATAATGATTAAAGAAACATTGGGTAACGATTGGTTATCACCTAACCTATTTCGGTTCGGTGCCAGTTCACTTGCTAATGATATTTTAATGCAAATTATGAAACAAACCACAGGACAATATCAATCTAAAGATTATTTTTCTATTGATTAGATTCAGAAAATATTATGACTAAAAAAATAAAATGGGATTATAGTCCCGCGCCAGAAAGCACAGACCATATTCAATTAAAAGATCAGTATGATTTATTTATAAATGGAAAATTCATTTCGGGAGCTGAAGAAAAATACTTCGATACTATAAATCCGGCTACAGAAGAAAAGATTACTGCAGTTGCAGAGGCGGGACAATCCGATATTGATAAAGCGGTAAAATCCGCCAGAAAAGCCTACGACAAAACATGGTCAAAAATGCCAGCTAAAGAACGAGGAAAATATATTTTTCGGATAGCCCGATTACTACAAGAACGTGCCCGTGAATTTTCAGTCATAGAAACAATAGACGGTGGAAAACCTATCCGTGAATCCCGTGACGTAGATGTACCTTTAGCTGCAGCTCATTTCTTTTATCATGCTGGCTGGGCAGATAAGTTAGAATATGCATTTCCCGGAAGAGCAGCAAAACCATTAGGCGTTGTGGGGCAAATTATCCCTTGGAATTTTCCATTACTTATGGCAGCATGGAAATTAGCTCCCGCATTAGCAACAGGAAATACAGTTGTTTTAAAACCGGCTGAAACCACGCCGCTCACAGCCATGAAATTAGCAGAAATTATTCAAGAAGCTGATTTACCGCCGGGAGTTGTTAATATTGTAAATGGTGCAGGCGATACCGGAAAATATATCGTGAATCATAATGATGTAAATAAAATTGCATTTACAGGTAGCACGGATGTGGGAAAATATATCATGAAATCGGTGGCTGGTTCAGGAAAAAAATACACGCTAGAGTTAGGTGGAAAAGCTGCTAATATTATTTTTGAAGACGCAGCGATTGATCAAGCTGTAGAAGGCATTGTTAATGCAATCTTTTTTAATCAAGGTCATGTCTGTTGTGCTGGTTCTCGTCTGTATGTTCAAGAAAGTGTTGCCGATGAAGTAATCTCTAAACTTCAAAAACGAATGCAATCATTAATCGTTGGTGATCCTTTAGATAAAAACACAGATATTGGTGCTATCAATTCAAAAATGCAGTTAGACAAAATAAAAATGTACGTCAAGTTGGGATTAGATGAAGGTGGTTCGATTTATCAATCTTCATGTTCTATTCCGAAGAAAGGATTTTGGCATGCACCTACCATTTTTACAGATGTAAGCCAATCAAATCGCATTGTTCAAGAAGAAATATTTGGTCCAGTTCTAGCCATCCAAACATTTAGAACTGTAGATGAGGTCATTGCTAAAGCAAATAATTCTCCGTACGGTTTATCTGGTGGGGTTTGGACAGATAAAGGATCAAAAATTTTCAAAGTAACTCAAGATATTCGCGCTGGGGTAATTTGGGCAAATACATTTAATAAATTTGATCCTGCTTCCCCATTTGGTGGATATAAAGAAAGTGGTGTCGGAAGCGAGGGAGGGATTGAAGGTCTCTCCGGTTATGTAAACTTGGTTTAAATAGAGATAAAAAATGAACAAAAGAATAGATATCCAAAAAACATATAAACTTTATATTGACGGTAAATTTCCTCGAACTGAGTCCGGGCGATATATTAAATGGACTGATAAAAAAGAAACCACAATTGTAAATATTTGCCGTGGATCTCGCAAAGATTTTAGGAACGCTATGGTTTCAGCTCGCGGTGCAGTTTCAGGATGGTCTTCCAGAACTGCTTATAATCGTGCCCAAATTTTATATAGAATAGGTGAAATGTTGGAAGGTCGAAGAGATCAATTTATGGCAGAGCTAACCCTACAAGGGTTAACGAAAAAACAGGCTGAAAATGAAATTGATCAATCCATTGATCGACTCATATATTATGCAGGTTGGGCGGATAAATTTCAACAAGTCTTTAGTCGAGTTAATCCTGTATCGCTTCCTTATTTTAATTTTACAGTACCGGAAGCCACAGGTGTAGTCGCGGCTATTGCACCCGATGACTCATCGCTCTTGGGCTTGGTGTCTATTGTGGCTCCAATAATTTCCGGTGGAAATTCCGTTGTTATTTTAGCATCTGAATCGTTTCCATTGTGCTCAATTTCCTTTGGAGAAGTACTGCAGACATCTGATGTTCCCGGTGGCGTTATAAATATTTTAACAGGATATCGATCGGAATTAGTTGAACATTTTTCTTCTCACATGGATGTAAATGCCATTATTTATTGTGGTGATAATGTGGATGATAAAAAACTAATTGAAACAAATGCTGCCTTAAATGTAAAAAGAGTTGTTCTTTTTCCAAACCAAGATTGGGCCAATGATCAACACCAAAGTCCTTATCATATATTAAAATGCCAAGAAACAAAAACAACTTGGCATCCAATTGGAGTCTGATAAATGGCACAAAATAATGTAGTTGATTTGATTCATTCTAAATCTGAAGGGCACAACCCCAAAGTCGGCATTATACTTGGTACTGGCTTAGGGCCTTTTGCTGAAAACATCAAAAATAAAACAATATTTTCTTATGATGATTTATATGGATTTCCAGATGCAGGCGTTAAAGGTCATGCTGGACAACTTATTCTAGGCGAAATAAACGGGACTGAAGTCGCAGTATTACAAGGGCGAGCACATTATTATGAAACTGGTAATCCAGACGTAATGAGAATACCTATTGAGACTTTAAAAGACTTAGGATGCGAAACTCTTTTATTAACCAATGCGGCTGGAAGCCTTCTCCCTGAAGCGCAACCTGGAAGCATCATGATGTTGACAGATCATATAAACTTTACCGGTGTGAACCCATTATTTGGAGAAACAGAAACATCTCGCTTTGTGGATATGGCAAATGCCTACCATCCAACTTTATGTGAAAAATTTAGAACCGTGGCTGATTCAAAAAACATAACATTACATGAAGGAGTTTATATTTGGTTTTCCGGCCCCAGTTTTGAAACACCTGCTGAAATTAGAGCGGCTAAATTATTAGGCGCAGATGCCGTGGGAATGTCAACAGTCCCTGAAGTGATTCTTGCAAGATTTTACGGACTCAAAGTGGCTGCAATTTCGATTATTACCAATATGGCGGCTGGCATGAGTGATGAACATTTAACCCATGCTCATTCCATAGAAAATGCAAAAAAAGCAACAAACGATATTCAAACTCTACTAAGTGAATTTCTTTTAAACTATAAATAATGATAAAGCGGGAAAATTATAAATACATATCTGGCTTAATAAAAGCACAGGCAAATAATTATGTAAAACCAATTAATTACGTTTTACTTTTTAACTAATTACACATCAACCATGCTCCCCCAAGAAATCATACGAAAAAAACGAGATGGGTTACCATTAACCGATCAAGAAGTTCAATTTTATATTGAAGGCATTGCCAATGGGATGGTTTCTGAAAGCCATGTTGCAGCTTTTTGTATGGCAGTTATCTTTAAAGGGATGTCTTTAGAAGAAACTTTTTCCCTTACAAATCACATGGTGAAATCAGGGGATACCTTGAATTGGAGCGATTTAGATGGCCCCGTGATTGATAAACATTCCACGGGCGGTGTAGGTGATAAGGTGAGTTTAATGTTGGCGCCCATTGTTGCTTCTTGTGGTATTTATAATCCTATGATCTCGGGTCGAGGACTTGGGCATACTGGCGGAACACTTGATAAACTAGAATCGATCCCTGGATATAATACCGCACCGGACAATTTACTTTTTCATCGTGTGGTAAAAAATGTTGGCTGTGCCATTATTGGACAAACATCCAACTTGGCCCCTGCAGATAAAGTTATTTATGGTATACGTGATGTAACTGCTACCGTAGAATCTGTTCCTTTAATTACTGCTTCCATATTATCAAAAAAGATTGCATCCAAGTTGGATGGATTGGTTATGGATATAAAAACTGGAAATGGTGCCTTTGCAGACAACATAGACTTTGCCCGAGATTTGGGAAAGTGCATCATTCAAGTCGCAAAACAATTTGACATGCAAACAACCGCAATCATTACAGATATGAACCAGCCTTTGGGCAACACAATCGGAAATGCCTTAGAAATAAAAGAAGTAATCCATTATTTAAAAGGCGACCAACAAGAATCGCGATTACACGAAGTGGTTTTAGCTTTAGCTTCAGAAATGTTAGTTGTAGCGGGGCTAGCAGACTCAAAACATGATGGTACCAAAAAAGCTAATGAAGTACTGGACAATGGAAAAGCGGGAGAAACATTTGAAAAAATGGTTTCCGAATTAGGCGGACCGAACAATATATTAGAAAATATAGATTCCCACTTTTCATCTGCACCTGTAATAAAACCAATTCCCGCAATTCAATCTGGGTATATTTCTAAAATTAATACTCGACTAGTGGGGCTAGCTGTAGTGGAGCTAGGCGGTGGACGGAAAAAAGCCAGCGATTCAGTCGATCATACCGTAGGATTTTCTCATGTTTTAGGATTGGGAGAGAAGGTTGAAACGGGACAAGCTTTGGCTTTTGTTCATGCTCAAAATACAGACCAAGCAAATATGGCAATTCAAGCAATCCAAAAATCTTATATAATTTCAAACAATTTTCCTTTAATAAATAATATAAATATAGAAACCTTAAAATAATATGAATGAACCAAATAAAATAAAACGTGGAGTTGATTTAGAACTCCAAATCGAATCTTTAGCTTACGGCGGAATGGGACTTGCACGAAAAGATGACTTTGTCATTTTTGTAAAAGGCGGTATTCCTGGCCAAAAAGTAATTGCCCGTATATATAAAAAGAAAAAAGGATATGCAGAAGCACGTGTTCAAAAAGTATTAATTGAATCACCTCATGCGGTAGATGCTGTTTGTGAACATTTTGGAACCTGTGGTGGATGCAAAATGCAAAATTTATCTTACGATGAACAGTTAAAAGAAAAATCTGATCAGGTGGAAGACGCATTTCGCCGCCTTGGTGGATTTCAAAATTTTAAACTGAATAATATTATAGCTGCGGATCCCGTTTTCAATTATCGTAATAAAATGGAATTTACTTTTTCACCTAATCGCTGGGTTTTAGATACAGAACCGGAAGGCGTTGATAAGTCGTTTGCTGTAGGGCTTCATATTCCTGGACGATGGGACAAAATATTAGATATTAAAGATTGCCATATTCAACCTATCCTTGGAAATAAAATATTAAAAGTGGCGAGAGAAGTATGTTTGGCACATCCAGATTTAAAACCTTATGATCCAAAAACACATATTGGGTTTCTTCGGTTTTTAATGCTTCGATTTGGCGTTAACACAAATCAAATTATGGTAAACCTAGTGACGGCATACGATGATTTAAATAAACTATCGCCCTTGATTGATGCTTTACTAGAACAAGTACCCGAAATAACATCTATGGTTAATAATGTAAATACACGAAAAGCAGATGTGGCGTTTGGAGAATTTGAAACATTGGTTTTCGGCGAGCCATTTATCCAAGAAACAATGGGTGATTTAACTTTTGAAATATCAGCTAATTCATTTTTCCAAACCAATACAATCCAAGGAGAACAACTTTATAATGAAGTTGCAAAGGCAGCAGGGCTTACAGAAAAAGAGATTGTATTTGACCTCTATTGTGGTACAGGAACCATTGGACTCTATTTAGCAAAACAAGCAAAAGAAGTTTATGGATTTGAAGTCATTCGATCCGCGTTGGAAGATGCAGAAAAAAATGCAGTAAAAAATGAAATTAATAATGCCATATTCCTAAAAGCTAATTTAGATACTTTCTTTAAATCCGGGCAATTACCAAGAAGAATCCCTAAACCAGATGTGGTCATTGTCGATCCGCCACGTGCAGGAATGCATTCGGATATGACAAATTACTTACACAAATTCAAAGCAAAAAAAATTGTGTACGTTTCATGTAACCCTACAACTCAAGCAAGAGATGCGAAAGTATTGGCTGAAAAAGGATATGTAATTAAAAGCGCTGTTATGGTTGATATGTTTCCTCATACACCACATATTGAGACTGTATTATTATTTGAAAAATAGCTTCAAAAATCGAGTGATTCTTTTTTCTTGAATTAATTTTTATTCGGCAACAAAACTCTCATTGTAGGATAGGGAATGATAATGTTGTTTTTTGAAAATTGCTTATAAATTTCTGTATTTACCGCATCTATAGTTCTCCCGCGGATTTCTGGTTTATGAATCCAAAAAAGGAGTTGAAGTTTTAACCCGTGCTCACCGAATTCTCTAAAACGTACCCGAGGTTCAGGGGTTTTTAAAACATTTTCATTCTCTAATGCAATTCGGGTAAGCAATATCTTTACCGCATCAATATCTGATTCGTAGGCGACATGAAGCGTTATACGAACTCGCTCTGTTTCTCCGGGGCCACCACTCTCATTTACAATTTTTGATGCAGCAATTACAGAGTTTGGGATGGTGATTTCAATATCGTCTCGCGTCATAAATCGCGTAGATCGTAATCCCATTTGTTTTACATATCCTCGTTCACCCGTATCGAGCAGGATATAATCCCCCTCTTTAAAAGGTGAATCTGCCATAAGAAAAATACCTGCAAAAAAATTGGCCACCGTATCTTTGGCCGCCAACCCTAAGACAACTCCCAAAACACCTGCTGATGCCAAAATACCATTTATATTAATATCCCAACTTAGAAAAATAAAATAAATGCCAAACATACCAATACCTATTTTTCCCAGATTATTAAACAAAGGTAATGTTTTTTGTTGGAGCAATGGATTGCTTGTTTTTCTTGATGCCCATTCCATAGAAATCACCAAAATTTTCATCGAAACCCCAAGCCAAATCAATATAGAAATTGTTTTAAATATTCCTTGTAAAGCGAAATCAATATAATCTGGTAGCTGTGCTGTTTTTACTCCAATCGAAAACCCTATAAAAAGAATGGTATAAAATATAGGACGATGGAATAATTGAAGAATTTGATCGTCAAGATTTGTTTGGGTTTTATCTACAATTCGTTTAAATATTTTTGTAAAAATCGCATCTATAATTTTTGCAACAACAACTGCCCCAAAAACAATTAGAACACTTTGAAGTATAGGGTTGGAAAAAACTTCACTGTAATTTTCTTGAAACCAACTTGTCATAACATTACCTGTTTTAATGTATTTATTAGAAAGATGTTTGTAATCAAAAATGAATTTTGACCCTAACTGAAAATAATTAATTATAATGAAAAAGGATACTAGAGAAATACCGAGTTAATGGTTCCTAAATAACCCCGAAATTCTAATCTTCGGAATATTTATTTTTTAAGTTTACTTTGACCTACCCGAATATATTTAAAATCATTTTCTTCGTGTTGGATTGATTTGATTCCGTGTACCGGATCAATGACAAATAAATATCCTGAAGTTTTGATCGTATATATATCTAACTTTTTTATTACCGAAATATCTTGTGTAGTTAATCCATGTTTTAACTTTTTAGGAAGGAAAAGTCTATCTCCAATTATATCCATCCAAGGAGAATGATTTAAGAATGATGAAAATGTTTTAAAATCAGGACGAATTTCAACAAACGAAGGTCGGTCAATAATATACCAAGTATTGCTTTCATTGGATTGAATAACGGGTAACCCTCTGTTATCTGTTCGAAAGGTAAGTGTTTCATTTTTTACTCCAAAGATATTACTCGTTTCAAAAACCCACGATTGTCCTTCCCGCCCTAAAAGAGACCATTCATCATCTGCTTCAATTTTCATAGAAGACACTAAATCATTTTTTATAGGGATAAACTCTAATTGAATTTCTTTATTTTGCATTCCTTCTGAAAATGTCGATGGTAAAGTTGGCGCCCCCACTTCGGGAAGGCTTTGTAATTGAAAATGAATATGTGGAACGGGAGAACGTCCTGAATTTCCACAATAGCCAATAATATCTCCACGCTGAACGAATTGACCTGGTACAACGGTAATGCTATATTGTTTAAAATGACTCAGTTCTGAAAATTCACCATTACCATGATTTATAATTACATAATTTCCCCAATTTCGCTCCGTTTCTGCTTCTCCGGGCGGATTGTCTTCTACTTGATTTTCTATCGCATAGATTGTTCCAGGAGCTGGTGCCATCACGGGTAACCCAAATGCATAAAAATCCTTAAGCTCGAGTCCAAATCCACTCGCTTGGTGTTTTCGCTCATCTCTCACAATAAAATCCCAAGCAAAACGTCCAATACCTTTATGCGTCCATTCGCCATGATTTCCTTGAAGAACTGACCATTCTCCTGAAAATGGAAAAGTAAGAATTGTTTGCTGTTTCGTTTTTAATCCAGACCAACGTCTAAACCATTTCATATTTGTTTCCGGGCTACGGATTTGGAATAATGGGATGGGGGTTAAACGAAGATTGTCCAATGTTTTAGGCATCATTTTTAACGGAAATAGAAAAATAAGTGTTACAACATTAAACGCAAAAACTAATGATGGGATGTTATTTTTAGCATTTGATGAAATAGCACCTAAAACTTCAATTGTCCCTAAATCAACGAGCCCAACAGCAATAATAGCAATTGTTGTGAAAATGAAGGCATGTCGATTATTCACAATGAAAAATCCACCAAAAGCTAAAGATGTTAATATAAAATTAAGTCCATGAAAACCATCCAATGAACCGTGAATAAATGTATAAGTCCCTAACCCAACTAGGCCGCCCCAAAGTCCATAAAAAAGTGAAATCCGACTATAAATACCAATCGCTGTTAACACCAATATTCCGGAAAACAAGTTCTCTTGAAATAAAATATTCCCAAACATTTTAACATATTCAAATACAGCTAGAGGGAGCGATTTGAAGAGCCATAAATCAATAGATCGTAAATATGGTATGGTTATAAATGAAACTGAATCTTGTTCGGAAACCCCAAGTGTTAATAGTAATAACCAAATCACTAAAATAAAAGGTAAGCTCAAAATGGGTAAATCATAACGGGATAAAAAATTTCCTAACATTACAGATAAAATACCTGAGAATACGGACCCGCCTAACAAAAAGACCCAAAGACGAATTGACGGTTCTGAATACATGCCAAGAGTTAAACCGATTAAAATGCCACTCACACCAAATACGCCCGCATTCCAGGCGTCTTTATTGGCATGAAACCACTTTGCGGTTCCATTTGATATGCCATTTCCAATGAGTCCCATTAGCCCCACCATGGGATGAAAAAAGGTAGCCATCAAAATAAGGGATGCTGGAATAAGGTGCGCAGAAAAGGCTAATACCCCATAAGAGCGTAAAACAACTTTAACTATCTGGCTAAAAGCCGCCATTTATTTATTTGAAATAAAAGAATCCGGAACATTTTCAAATGATTGAACATATTCCCGTGTTTCTGCTTTTTTAATGACGTGCACTTCCCCGTCTTCGATTGCAATAATTGCTGGTCGGAGATAAATAAATTGCCAACTTTGGCTGATATTATAAGCACCCACGTGATGAATCACTAATAAATCTCCTCGCCTAACTGGTGGAATGGATGAACTTGCTTGCAATACATCAATATTCATACATAATCCTCCATACACAATAGTGTCTTCTAACATTGCACCTGAGTCTTGTGCTGTTTGAAAATTATAACGATACCATTGAACTGAAGACATAATATTCATTCCTGAATCCAATAAAACCCCTCGCTGTCCTGACGGTAATCGTTTTTGAGACACAACAGATGTGATAAGTGAAAATGGCTCATCAATTAATGCGCGTCCCGGTTCAATAAATAATTTAGGTGCATCTTGAGCTTGAAAAGGCCCGTTTAAGAGAATAGGGCAAATAGCTTCAGCATATTGATCAAAAGTCGGGCACGTTTGTTCTGCAGGCATATAAGCGCCATGAAGCGTATTATGGGAAGCATATCCACCGCCAAGATCCCAATATTTTAATTTAATATTTAATTGTTCTTGGATGTAAGCGTAGAAATTGACTAATCCTTGCGCTGCCCGTGAATAAACAGTGACGTCATCCACATAAGTTCCAGTATGAATATGAAGCCCAACAACTTTCAATTTTCCACCAGATTGAGCTCGCTTTACTGCTTCAAAAGCATGTCCTGCCTCTACGTTAAATCCAAACTTATGCCATGGCGGATCGTTCAAATCCATATTAATCCGTATTCCAACTTCTAATACTTTATCCAATTCATCTGCGATTTCTTCTACAACCTGCATTTCATCATAATTATCTAAATTAACAATCGCTCCTTCTTCAAAAGCTCGAATCAATTCTTCATGTGTTTTATAGGGGCCGTTAAAAATGATTTGATTTCCAGGCACATCTATATTTCTTGCAATGTCATATTCAAATCCTGACACAACTTCTGACCATGCACCTTCTTGTTTTAAAATGTTACAAACTGATTTAAGGTAATTTGTTTTATAGGAATATGCGATTTGAAAATTTGGATAACGCGTTGTGAAAGCACGATTCATATCTCTATATCTATCCCGAAGTGCTTTCACCGATAAAACAAATAAAGGCGATCCGTGCTTTTCGGCTAACTCGGAAACTTTGAATCCATCTAAACGATTGATAGGAACAGTTGCTGGTGGTCTACCAAATTTATTTTGTACGCCAACACTATGGCGAATGATTGTTGGTTTGCTATATGCTTTTTTATTTATCATAATATTTTTCAATTAATAATGTAATTCTCCATGAATGGTCAAGTTTTCTATATAATCTAATGGACATATCATATCTGTGGCATGGCGAACAAAGGTCATTCCAGATTTAGCTGGAGGTAAGGGACTTACTTCTTTTCCAAGAGCTAAATCCACTACCAAGTTTGGCAAATTTTGTTCAGCGCCCGTACAGAGAAAAATCCAGGCTGGAAATCGTGGATTAATTTCCAACAGATATAATTCACCCGTTCGTTCTTCAACTATAATTTCTAACTCACAGGGTCCATTCCACTTTAATTTTTTTAATATGTATTCTGAAAACTCTGTTAATTTTTGATTCCGAATTGTGATGGCGCTCCAAGCTTTTCCTTTGTCCGTTAAACCCATTTTTCTTATAGCAACAGATCCTAACAGTTCTCCATTTTTTCCACCGACACAACATATATCAAATTCTTCGCCTTTAACCGGTTTTTGCAACAATATTGGGAAGCCCCACTTTTTCCTTAAGTCATCATAATGTCTAGATGCATCAGTTAAAGTGGTACATTTATATGCATCATAAAAAACACCTTTTACGTAAAGTGGAAACCCAATTTCATCAATGGCGGATTGAAATTTTCCCGGTTCACGAACAACAACTGTTTCGGGTGTTGAAATTTTTTCGCCATTGCAAAATGTTGCAAGATTCTCTTTGGAGCGTTTATTTACAGTTTCCCTGTCTGGAATAAACATAGAAATACCCATGGACTTTAATTTGGGTTCCACCTGTTGAAAAACAGCCAATTCGCTATCCAAAGTTGGAATAATTACATCAATAGATACTTGGCTATGAATGTATTCAAGTCGGTCTAAAAAAGCATCAATCCCTTGATTTGGATACGGAATTAAATACGTATGATCTAATAACCCTTTATCATAAATACCTGTATCATATACATCATATCCCAATCCAATTATTTTACCAGTCCAATTTTCATCATGTATTAAACAACGAATTACACCTATTCCTGGTGCAGGATTATCTGTAGCGTGAAGCCCTGTTACTGCAATATTTAAGCTCATTCACCCACCAAATTAAATTCTTTTAATTGTCGAATAAAATCATCCAAATCTTTGTGGGCCGTGTCTTCATTAACTTCAAACTCGTTCATAACAAGACTTAGAATGCTTCTTGCATTTTGCTTGTCTTGAATGTTGCGAAAAATAAATTGTCCCGTAGAGTTTAATGTATAAGTCAACCCCGTAGCATGATCAAATAAAAAACCACTTTCACTAATTGTTAATTCTGATTTGAATTGTAATTCCATATTCTATTCCTATTTATATCCAAGCATTTGATTCAATAACCCTGATTTGTATAAAACAATATCTTCAAAATGAAATCCATTTGCTTTACACCAATAACAATAATCTAAAGCACAATCAACTTTGTCCACTTTATGACTCCAAATTGCAAATTCAAAACTACCGCCCAACAGAGGTTGATCTACATTTATTTCTTGAGAAAAAGACCCTTTGTTAAGTGAAATATTTGAATGGCGACCACCTGTATTTACATCTAATGTGCCATACGGGTATAAAGAAATTCCCAGCCAAGCTTCATCTAAATGAGATTGGCCTTTTAGTATAATTTTAGTCGGCCAACCGTGGTCAGCATTGAGAACAATTTCCACATCCATATTGGATGTGTCTTGCGCCAAGACAGTAGCAACTAAAATTAAATATATTATTAAATTATTTTTCATGATTTAAAACCTTCCGCTTAAGCCGATACTCAAATATTGAATATCATAGGGATTGTATTTGTGTTGAGCCCATATTCCGGATATATAAATATTTGGATTTAATTTATAAGTAGCACGAATTGCCATAGATTGGGTAAGTATTTCTGGATTATTATTTATTATTAGCAGATCGGTGTCCACGGCATAAAGACTTTCACCTGCGCTAAATAAAAAACTTCCCGTTATTTTGTTTTTTATTTTCCCCACTAAAGCCACATGATTCATGGAATAAAACGTATCACCCATTGTTTGATTTATCGCTCCTAAACGCATAACAATTGGACCAAGTTTTCTTGAAATTTGAATTTCAACTTGATCAATGATAATATTTTTCCAAGCGTCACGTAATGAATAGGGAAGCCATAGTTGATAATCGCTTCGGACATAACCCGCTGAATATTTAAGCCAGGGAAGATCCCCTTCAATTTTTCCACCGCCCAGCCACGCATCATCACTGTTAGACGATTGCAAATGACCAATAAGACCCACTAAACGCAAGGATGGTTTAATCCAAAATATATCTCGCCCAACCCAATTAAATTGTCGATACGTTTCATCGTCCTTTTTAATCATTAAATCTTCATACCCTATGACAAATCCATCTTTACTTCTACGATCCATGGAAAAATAAGCTGAGGTAGAATGGCTTGAACCGCCATCACTATATTCACCAGATGTACCATAAACTGATCCGCCAACATTCCAAGGATAAATTGTAAATAAAGAAGATAAAATCGTCGCTAGAATCATTTCATCAGAACCATTGGGCGCTTGATTTGATTTCCATCAATATTGATTAAGAAAAAATAGACACCCGATGATTGGAGTTCGCCAAGTTGAGATTTTCCATCCCAAGAAAACCGGTATCTACCAGACGAAAAAATTCCATTAACCACTGTTTGGACTAACTGACCTTGAACATTAACCACAGTAATTGATAATTCTGATTGATTATTTAAAACGATTGGTAAAACCGTATTTGGATTAAATGGGTTTGGATAGCTGTTCGAAACTGTATAATTCTCAGCAATGGCGGATGGTGTTACTGCTTGCATTCCGCCCGTAAAGCTCCAGACACTCATATAATAATTTTCATCTTTATAATCATATACATTAAGCAATATTTCATTTGTATTGTCGCCATCCAAATCGCCAATATAAGGACCAGACACATATCCTTGCTGTTCCTGAAGAGACCATTCTTCTTCTCCGGTTTCTCCATCCAGAACTTTGATTGTAAAATAATAAGAAGAGTCTACTTCATCGTACCGATTGATTCCAAATATCAATTCTTTACCATCATCTAAATCAAGTTCGGATGCATTTAAAGAAGACAACGATCCTTCATAACTAGTTGATGTCCATTCTGGTTCTGATCCAAAAACCGAATATGCCAACAAATGAAAATCAACTGAATTATAATAATTACTTCCTGTTATAATTGCAGTTTTATCTCCATCATTATTAAAATCGTATAAATTCCAAACGACTAAGTTTTCAGACAGAGCATCATAAACTGACCAAATAATTTCATAATCATTTGCACCATTAAATACGGTAATTAAATTCCAAAAAGTTTTTGTGATATCTGCATAACCATCTTCATTCATATCAAAAAATAAAATACCATTTTCATACTCATCCTGAGCAATTTGCCATTCTTCAGTATATTGGCTAAATCCCCAAGTCATGAGAAAAAACCAAACCCATTTGTTTTTCATTGGTTATCCTTCGCGCGTAAGAGGCTTTTGTAACAGACACATACAAAGCCATTTAGTTAAAATTAATGTCAGTCGCTTATTATAAAACAAACTCTATCGCATACTATTAAACGTGCCTGAATTACTAATTACTTATTTTTTTAAATATTTCCAATCTACATAAAAAGTTCCAAACGGCAATATGGATGCGAACATCACAATACCAAAATCTTTCTTTTCCCAGTTTTGCTCTACTTTGATTAAGAAAGCAATAATAATATATCCAACAAATAATAGTCCGTGCGGCATACCCAATAGCTTAACATAAGATGGATCGCCTAAATTATATTTAATGGGTACGGCTACAAAGAGTAGGAGTAAATAAGATATGCCTTCTAAAAATGCTATTAGTCTAAATACGTTTTTCATTGTTTATCCTTCTATTCAAGATGTAATTATTTAAGCTTTTAAAATATATAACTAACCGTAAATGTGTTTGAATTAATGTACGCTTATTGTTTTTTGTTGAGGTGTTTGGTTTATTAATATCCATAGGAATAAGACATTCTATTGCCACCGCCGCCAAATCTTGAATTAACCACGTTATTATAAATAGAACCAAATGAATATGATAATCCAATTGATGCAAAGTATGTAAACTGAGTTTCTAATTCTGCTCGCTCCAATAAAACGTCCTCGATAGAATAATCACCTTTAGGTATTGAAAGCTGATTGTGAACCATGGAACCGGATCCCATAATATTTAATGATAACCCTTTAATCAACCTGAGAGATAAACCTGTATTTAAAGAAAGAATGTTTTTTGAAAAATCATGAAAATAATGATTTCCGCTCAAAGATGTATTTACAGAGCCCCATGGTTTCACTGTACTGTATGAGATTGAAAGCCCTTCACTATATAGAGATTCTTGAATTTTAAAGTAAATCGTTGTGTCCGCATAATTGACTTGTTCCCCGCCTATGGAATACACCAATCGCAATGCTTGCTGATTTGATTCTGAATACGGGAATATATTATATTCAATTTTTGGTGTTAATGAAATCCCAATATTTGTATTCCCATAAGAAGAGCTCCACACGGAACTCCAAATGCCAATGGATAAATGATTTGTTAAAGATTTAATGATGGACCCTCTCACTTTTTTACTTTCTGATGTACTGATGTATTCTTCACCATCAAAATCAAATTCATTTTCATTATAACTTCCTCCCAGCGACAGGCTAATTTTCCAATCTTCAGTAATACGGCTTGCCTTTATCTTGCCAAACGTATTTAATGAATTTGACGATTGCTGAGCATTCAAAAACCCATTTCCACTGATAGAGTAAACCCAATTATTCCACTTATCAGTCGTGATTTTTTTGGCAACAATTTCTTGATTAATATTTATGCTCATTTGGGACAAAACAGATGTTTTTAATAAATACGGGACCAACCCAATTTGAATCAACCGAACGCGCTCGCTCCTGATTTGATCATCCGAATCATCTACATTTGAGATAAAATTAAGCGTGTCGTTTTTTCCGTCAAAATCAAACTGCCCTAGAAATATTATTGTATGTTCTTTTCCGCCAGCACCGGTATTTTGAGTTGTTTCTAATATGTGAATATCCGCATCGTGACGATCCCGAACGAAATTTAGATAAGAAATTTTTTCTTTAATAAAATCTTGACTACAAGATTTACATTCTATAAAAAGTTTAGGGTTTTCAATGTCATTCCCAAATAAAAGACTAAATAGAATGAATATCAATAACGTGATTTTTTTCATTGAATTTTCCTCGTGAATTGTTTTTTTTAAATAAAGAACAATTGAATTGTTCCATTTTAATTATTATAATTTTTTGATTCATATTTTTATAAAACAGGTATTGTGTTTATTGGATGGAATCTGAAATTATTTATTTATTTTCTTATTTAATAATTTCCCGATGAATAAGCTCATCATCGCAATTCAAACAAGCCAATCCTTTATCTGTCATATTCCATGTGTGCCCAATCATTTCTCTATCGTGCATGCGATGAATATTTCGAATATCGTAAATAAAATACTTTATACTTTCATCAAAATATACTGATTTTCCGATTGGCATTAAAAGAGTCAGTTTAATGTCTTGCTGCTGATATGGGTCTTCAGATGGTACCCGAAAGAACTGATTAAAGGAAAGGGTATTTTGATTTTCTAAAATATTATATGAGATGTTTTCCGCATAATCTTTTGCATCATAATAGGAATTTGCCTGGGCACGTTTTTCTATATTTAGATGAAATGAAGTGTCTTGGGAACGAAGAATATTTAACTGGATATTAGATGCCAATCTGTATTCGCCATTTTCTGATTCAATAATTTTTGTATCTTGCTCATCCCAATAAAAGTAATCATGCGGTGCTAGATTCAAATTTAAAGTATCAGATACAACTTGTTTTAGTACAACATCCAACTCAATCCGTGCAGATTCAGAAAATAATGTGGCACTACGAAAGCCGAAGAAAATCATAAAAAGAAGCCCAACAATCCATAAACTTAACAAGGTTCCCTTCACAGCGTTGGACTGTTTTACCATATTAAACAATAATCGTAATCCTAAATATATAATTTGAAACAAAGGAATACCCACAAAGAGAATAAGTCCAAAAAAGACAAATATTTGAGGGAGCGGGAAGTGACTAAAAAAAGAATCTAAAGTATAGGTCATTACTGGAAACTCATTGCCAAACCCAAAACCTGTCATTATAATCAAAAAGCCGGATAAGCTGATGGCCGAAATTAGACCAATGACTAATAATATAACTCCGATTAAAGGTTTTATAATTTTGCCCAAAATGGTGAAAAGATTTTTTAAAACGTCAAAAAGGAAATTGAATATGACGCCTAAAAAACTAAATACTTTTTTTAACACATTTTTTCCATGCCCTGACTCAAGCCCTTTTTCAACTTGTTCTGAAATTGCCTTTCCAATTGCATTGGCTGTGATTGGCTTTCCCTCCATTTTCAAGCGGTCAGATGTACTGTCTGCTTCGGGTACAGCTATCCAAAGAATCAAATAAACAAAAAATCCAAACCCACCTAAAAATAGCGTTAATAAAAATCCTAGACGAAATAAAACGGGGTCCACATTAAAATACACTCCCAACCCGCCACATACACCACCAATAACTTTTTCATCCGGATGACGAAAAATTCTTTTTGTTTTATTTTTAATTGTAGCTGATTCGTTAAAATCGTCTGCAGTGTCATCATCACCATATTCTTCTGGCTTTCCCATAACTTCAATCACTTCGTCCACATCAGACGATGTAATAATGCCAATCTTTTTATTTTGCATAATTTCAGCAATTCGAGATTCAATATCGGTCACAATTTCTTCCTGATCGTCTGATATTGAAAAATGTTTTCGAATCGAATTAAGATAATTTTGGAGTTGGGTAAAAGCATCTTCTTCAATGTGAAAAATGATACCACCCAAATTGATTGTATTTGTTTTTTTCATAGTCTTTTAAGATTTCTTTGTGGTGAGTCGCACTGCCTTAACAAGGTCTTTCCATGTTTCATCTAACTCTGATAAAAAGACAATTCCTTCTGCAGTAGCAAAATAATATTTCCGCGGTGGACCAGATTTAGATTCTTCCCAGCGGTAAGAAAGAAGTCTGGAGTTTTTCAAACGAGTTAACAATGGATATATAGTTCCCTCAACCACAATCAAATTTGATTTTTTGAGTTTTGCCAAAATATCCGATGGATAAGCTTCACCGTTTTTTAAGATGGAAAGGATGCAATATTCCAACACCCCTTTTCGCATTTGCGCTTTTGTATTTTCAAGTTTCATAAATATTTCAATTAATTAATGGTATAAGCATACGGGTATAACTTAGTACTATGCAATACATAATAGTGATATAGGCAAAAAATTTTGTTTAGCTATTTTGTTTATCCAAGCTGAACTTGTTAGATTTAAGCAAATATTTGGAGTTAAAAATGAATAAAATATTAATAGGTGGATTGTTAATGATTGTGGCCTGTTCTAGTGATCCTGTAAATATGGACAAAGTCTTATTTGAGCGCTCAGGTCAGTACATTACCAATGATGATTTTCATTCGTTTTTTTATTTTAATCGGAAAGTGTATAATGGCCCCGCATATTCCCTCCATAAAAATGGAAAGAAAAAAGAAGAAGGGGATTTAAAAAATGGATTTCGAACAGGGGTCTGGCACACATGGTATGATGATGAAAAAAAACGATATACCGGTGGATATAATCGAGGAAAAGAACACGGAAAATGGATTGCCTATTACACCAATGGCAAAACAAAATACGAAGGTAGCTATAAAGATGGATTACAGGAAGGGAAATGGATCTACTTTGACGAAACCGGGAACAAAGAACTAGAAGAAATTTATTTTTCCTGTACAGAAGAATGTGAAAAGTCTCACTTTAAACGTCCATGCCCAAAAGAAGGAAAAGTGAAAGAATCTAAAGAACTCTAAGTTTGATATAGAAAATTAAATTTTCTTAATAACCGATAAATAATTTGTTGTGCCAGGAACGCCAACAGGTACACCGCCAGTCACAACAAATTTTTCACCCGATGTTAATATGTTTTCGTCAATTAAAACTTCATTGACAACATCTTGAATTTTATCGGTAGAATTATACTCTTTCACCAAAAAAGAAGTCACTCCCCATACAATCGATAATTGTCGACAAATTGATTCAATAGGTGTCATAGCAACGATGCGGGCTGATGGACGATATTTAGATACCATTCTTGCTGTGCTACCTGTATGTGTCATCGTAACTAATATTTTTATATCTTGTTCATAAGCAACTGAACAAGCTGCGTGGCTAATGGCCCGAGCCGTAATTAATTTTTTATTACCACGCGAAATTGGGTGATCATGGTATTGAATATTGGATTCTGTTTCTTTTATCACGCGCGTTAAAACATTAATTACTTTTTCTGGATAGTCACCTGCAGCCGTTTCACCCGTCACCATTAAAGCATCAGCCCCTTCCAAAATTGCATTTGCAATATCACTAACTTCTGCTCGAGTTGGAACGGGTCGCTCCGTCATTGAATCCAATATTTGAGTGGCAATAACAACTGGTTTTCCTACGTGTCTAGCCTTATCAATTACATCTTGTTGAATTTTAGGAACTCGTTCTATCGGAAGCTCTACGCCTAAGTCTCCTCTGGCCACCATGACGCCATCGAATATATCAATAATTTCATCTAAATTTTGAACGGCTTCCCATTTTTCAATTTTCGCCATGATGGGTACCGTGTATCCCAATTTTTTCACACGAGAACGAACCAAACCATAATCAGATGCTGACCGTACAAAAGAAAGCGCTAACCAATCTGCGCCATTTTTCAGCGCCAATTCAAGATCTTCTTTGTCTTGTTCGGTTAGCGTGGGTACATCGAGTTGAATACCTGGAAAATTAACCCCTTTTCTGTTTTCTACAATTCCTGGAATTGTTGTTTTACATTTTAATGTGGAATTTGAAATGTGCTCAATAACTTCTAATTCAACGCGCCCATCATTAATTAATATTTTCGCACCCTCTTCAACTTTTTGAAATTTCACTCCAGATGAAACCGGGATTACAGTCCGTCCTTTTAATTTGTTGCTAATTGTAACGATGTCTCCATCATTCAATTCCAAAGAGCTTTCTAGTCCATTTACGCGAATTTTCGGACCAGAAAGGTCCCCTAATATCGCTGGGCGACCTCCAGATGGAAGTTGCAGTGAACAAATTAATTTAAAATAGGATTCTTTTTCTTTTTGAGATCCATGAGAGAGATTCACCCTGAAACAATTCACGCCTTTATCAACCAAAGATTGAATCATTTTAGGCGTAGAACAACTGGGTCCTACAGTGGCAATTATTTTAGTACTTGTTAATTTCATGGTTATAAATTACCAGCACTTGATTATCATATCTATGAAACATTTTGCAAATATTCTACTTTTTTTATGTTTGATCTCTTGTGGGGGTCCAAAAGGTAACTGGGAAGATTCTCGAGTTATCTTGGTTTCCATCGATGGTCTTAGAGGCGATATTCTTGAAGACCCAGAACTTGAAATAAAATATCCAAATTTATTCCGCTTAATGGAATTGGGAGAATCTTGCGGGAATGTTCAAACTGTTTTTCCTTCTCTCACGTATCCATCCCATACTTCTATGATTACGGGCGTAATGCCCGATAAACACGGCATCGTTAACAACCGACCCTTTATTCCAGAAAATAATTTTGTAGACTGGTATTGGTATGCAGATTCAATCAAAGTTCCCACCCTTATTACTCAAGCAAAAAAGAAAGGTTTGATTTCATTGGGTGTAAGCTGGCCTGTTTCGGTCGGCGCAGAAATGGATTGGATGTTACCGGAAATAAAGTCTGTGAGTGATACAATATCAACCGTTGATCTTGTGCGAAAACACGATCGACCAGAAACATTTTTAGAATCAGCAAAGGTTCGTGGCGTTGTTCCTGAAGATGGAAATCCTACAGGATTCGGAAGAGATTTACTGCTCCACGAGGTTTTCATGGATGCCTTTCACCGGAAAGCCCCTCATTTAAGCTTATATCATATGATTGAAACAGATTTAGTTCAACACGAGTTTGGGAAAGGTTCAGATGAATCAATTCATGCATTTATGTTCATGGACTCATTACTTGGAAATATTATAGCGCTTTTAGATGAAATGAATTTGTGGGAATCCACTACATTGATTGTTACCGGCGATCATGGATTTCGCAATTATGAAAAACAAATTAACTTAAACAAACTCTTTTTAGATAATGGGTGGCTAGCTATAAAAGATGGGTCAATTTCATCTGACTGGAAAGTGGTTTGTATGGGGTCGGGTGGGTCTGCTTTTGTTCGTTTAAAAAATCCATTAGATAAAGAATTTAAGAAAAAGGTTCGTTTATTATTGTCCAAACAAGATGGGTTTGAAATCTTAGAACAACGTCATATGAACGGTACACTTTGGGCGCCCCTAAAAACAGATTTTTTATTAATGGCAAAAAACAAATTTGGATTTGTTCGTAGTCTTGATCAACCATTTATTTTAGAAAAGTCTGGAGGATCTCATGGCGGAGATCCAAGACGTAAAATATTAAAAACTGGATATATTGCTGCGGGGCGAAACGTTCAAAAAAGGACAATTGAATCAATGTCAATTACAGATATTGCATTTAAAATATCTGACTTACTTGATCTTGATTTAAAAAACTAGTTCAATACTTGAGGTGCTACTAATCGAAATCGTTCGATGATAGCATCAAATTCTTTTCCCTCTCCGTCCACCATTCGATAGCTTCCTTCCATAAACCCCATGGGAGTCGGTAAAGGACAAAAACTTGTGTATTCAAAAGAATCACTCGGAGCCAGTGTTGGCTGTTCCCCAACTACACCGGGACCATGAATATCCTCTGTCTTTCCCTCTCCGTCCGTAATATGCCAATAACGACTTAATAACTGGACTGTTTTCTCGCTATTATTTTGAATTGTAATATGGTACGAGAAAAAATAATATGAACGAACGGGATTTGATCGTTCCTGAATATATTGGGGTTTAACACTAATCTTAATCATGATTTATTTTAAGTAAACCATTTTTTTTGATCCGGTATAGCTCCCTGTTTTCAATACAATTAAATACGAACCCGATGGAACCGAATTTCCTATTGAATCTGTACCTTTCCATTTTATCAAATGTGTTCCTGATGACATTCTCTCATCCGCTAAATTAACAATCCATTTTCCGTTTATATCATAAATGCTAATGTTTACATACCCTCTTTGAGTAATGCCAAATTCAATTTGAGTCGAGTTATTAAACGGATTTGGATAATTGTTTTTTAAATACGGGTTCTCTGGTACCGGACTTTGAATTTCGTTGTTACTCATTTCAGCGCCTTCTTCATTCATGACGACATTAAAGGTTCCAATTAATCCTTCATCGCTTTCTTCTAATGAAATAATTCTATCGCCATGTTGCTGTTCCCAGCTTTCATTAATTTGGGGATCTCCTGAAAAATAACATTGAGTCACGTGTTCTAATCCGTCTGGTGTAGTAATTTTATAATGAAAGTGTTTCGGGCGACTTCCATAATATCCTGGCCAAATTGTTTCAAATGCGTATTCACCGTTTTCATTGGTGAGCATTTGTCCTCTCAAATTATACAAATCATTCTCTGGATTGCCTGAGTCACACTCTTGAAAAACAGTATAACATCCATCATCATTCGCGTGCCAAACATCCACAACTGCATTCGAAATTGGTATTTCACAATCATTCGTGGTAATAACCCCGGAAATAAAAATACGAGTTCCCGGTTCGTCTATATCGGCCAAGATGGTTCGATAGGGATGGTTTTCATCCCAATAGGGTCCAAGAATATCCGGGGAAGTTAAATCGCAATCCCGAGACCCTAATAGAGTTGTGGGAATCACGCTTGAAATGAGCGTGCCCACTGCACCTAGTTTTATAAATTCTCTTCGTTTCATAGTAAGAAGCTAATTAGGTTTACGCAGAGTTTCTAGATGCATTAATATTTCCAAACAAAGACCGAACAACCATTTTTTCCAAAATAGATATTTGATCTTTTGTTAAATCGTTTTCCCTTAACCTCATGAGGGCATATTGTTGAATCACTAATAATGGCAATACGGTTTCTTCTCTAAGGGCAATGGATTCTTTAATGTTTTGATTATTCTCTAATAGTTCTTTTTGGCAAGATATTTTCAATATTAACCGCTCCGTTAAGTCATATTCTTCTTTAAGCATTGACCAAAATTCGCCATACTTTCGATCATGTTTCATATATTTTGTTAAGGGAAAATATGTTTTACACATACTCTGCATTGAGTTTCCAATTAATGCGCGGAAGAATCGTGACTCAGAATACAAAACAATGATTTCGTTGAGCTTTCCTGCAACTTCCATTTCTTTAAGGGCTGTTCCTAGTCCAAAAAATCCGGGGATATTTTGTTTTATTTGCGACCAGGCACCAACGAATGGAATGGCTCTTAATTGCTCAAACTTTATGTCGCTTGATTTATTTCTTTTGTCTGGTCTAGACCCAATATTTGTTTTGCTATAATACTTTAATGGAGACATGTCTAATAAAAAAGGTGTAAACAGCGGGTGTTCTTTTAGGCGTGTATATTCATCTAATGCAGATGAACTCATTTGTTCAAGTAGTTTATTTTGCTTTGGGGTTAGGGGTTTTTTGTTGTCTTTTAAAATTTGATTTTCTAGGCCGGCAGTCATTAATTGTTCAAGGTTTAAGCGTGCTGATTCTTTTGTTCCAAATTTGCTTGAAATGGTTTGCCCTTGAATTGTGAGCTGAATCTGTGTTGATGCAATTTTTTTACCAAGCGACGCATAATAATTATGTGTATTTCCCCCTCCTCGAGCCGGAGGTCCTCCGCGTCCATCAAAGTAAATAATATTAATCCCTTGTTTCTCTGATAAATTTGATAATTGTTCGCGCACTTTATATATATTCCAATTTGCGCTTAAATATCCCCCGTCTTTTGTCCCATCAGAAAACCCCAACATGACTATTTGTTTATTATTTCGTTGATTTAAATGCTCTTTATAATCTTTATTATCAAACAATGCTTTCATTGTTTTTTCTGCATTATTTAAATCATTAATTGTTTCAAAAAGCGGAATAAAATCAATCGGCATAGCTCCTTTTTGGAAGGCCGTTTGTTTGGCAATGAAATATACCTTCGCCACATCCTTTTCGCTTTGACAGTTAGAAATTATATAACGATGACATCCTTGCTCTCCGTTTGTTTTCTGAATCTGCTTAATCGTTGAAAAAGACTGAAGTGTATCTTCGATTCTGTCATTATCAGATAATGAAATAGACTGTTTTTTGTTTTCAGAAAACAAATCAGAAACAGATAGATTATCCGAAGGTAAAATGTGGTCAATTGTTTGATTTATAATACTGCTATCTTGACGGTAATCTAATGTTGCAAAATGGAACCCAAACAAGGAAATTCGATCTATAAAATTTTCTAATTGTTCTTTAAATACTCCGTTGTGGTCCGAAATAAGGTCCTTCAAAATAAGTTCAATTTCAATTAATAATAATTCAGCCGACCATTCTTGTTTGCCCCGAATACATAATAATATTTTCTGTTCAATTTCTAATAAACGTTCATATACACCCGAAAAAGAGATTCTTCGTCGAATGGAGCGAATATCAGTGTGGTAACATTTTAAAATAGTTTCTTTTAATCGGCGAGCTACATCTATTGTAATGGTTGAATTAACATATGGATTTCCGTCTCGGTCACCGCCGGGCCAAAAGCCCAGTTGAATCGAATTTATGTGTCCTGGTTTTTCGGATACACTTCTTCGTAACGTTGAGATTATATCTCCCGCGCTCTGATAAAAAATGTTTTGTAAATACCATGTTAGATTAACCGCTTCATCGTAAGGAGTTGGTTTTTTCTTTTTAAAGAAAGGGGTCATGCCTAGTTGCATCAAATAGGTGTGAATCAAATCAACATTGTTATTTTCAACAATAGCTTCAGTCAAATCTGTAATAATTGCTAGTACGCGACCGGGATAAAACTGGGTTGGGTGGGCGGTTAATACAGGCCAAATAGAAAATGTTTTTAATTTTTCTTTGAGTGATTCACTTAAGTTTTCTTGATTAACGTGTAATAATAATTCGGTAATTGACCCGGGACCATCCAAATTATTTAATTCTTCAAAAGTAGCATCTTCTAAGGCATCAATGAGAACCACTTGTCGTTCTATAAATTGAATAACTCGAAATAAAAAATCAAAATGATCCTGTTCGTTTTTATTTTTGAATTGTTCATTTAAAAATGTTTCTATTATTTTCTGTGGAGATTCACCTTGTAATAGCTTTGTTCGACACGCCCCTGTTAAAATAGGAACTAGCACGCCAATATCTTTGATACCACCTAAAGGAAGCGTCAGAAAAATGGAATTATATAGTTGATACTTTAAGCCGACTATCTGTTGATAGTTAGATAATGACTTACGACTCATTGAATTCAATCGATTGTGTTTTTTACTTTTTGGCTACGTTTTTTTATTTCACTGGTTAATTCTAAAACTGCCATGACATAATTATCTGAATGATTATAAGCATAGATGGATTTCCAAATATCTCCATCTTTTTCATAATTGGTACTATTAGGCTTATACCCATTCCGCCTGAGATAGTTAGCAATGCTTCCTAACACATCAGGCCAATCATAGGGTTGACGCACACCGTCTTCATTAAAATCGACTGAATAATTATTGAAGCTGGATGGGATAAATTGTCCATACCCGAAAGCTCCAGCATACGATCCACCAATTTCTTGAGGGTCTAACTGATCATTGAAACAATATTTGATAAATTCCGCTAACTCTTTGGACGCCCATTTAGCTCGGCGTGGCATTTCATGAATTTGGGTATAAAGAGAATTAAACACAGAATACTGAGAATGATGACTTCCATAATTGCTTTCAATTCCTGCAATAGTAACAAAAATAAACGGATCTACTTTATATTCACTTTCAACCATTTTAATTAATTCATAATTCTTTTTATAAAATTTTGCTCCAGCAGCAATTCTGGATTCTTTTACAAATATTTTTCGATAAACTTCCCAAGTTTTCTTTTCATAGGGCTTAGCGAAACGATCTACGATAACCTTATGTATTTTTAATTCATCATGCGTAAATGCTTCTCTCACATACGCTTCGGGAATGGTTGATTTTTTAAGATGCTCTGTGACCAGTCTATAAGCCAAATCATCAGTTAAGGATTGGCTCTGTGCTAAAGCCGTAAAGATAAGAATGAGGGTAATTCGATTCATGGATGTTTTCATTTTGATAATAATTGGAAATTTATGGTATGAATTTAAGACAGTCACCCACCATGAGATACAAAACATTAATCTTTGTTGAGCTCTGGAATTATTCCCACATATTTTTTATAATCCCGGTTTCAATGCACCGATAAAAAATTCTCTTTTTTGTTCAAAGGACCAGGGTCCCATAAAAACCACTTGTTGTCCGCGACTCGATAACTTTTTTTGAGCTATTGAATATCCAGCAACTGCGCTTCCAGCCATCCCTAAATAAAAGGGGAGAACACCTGGGTTATCTCCGATGGTATCACCTCTTAAGCCGCTCTTAACAACCAAAATAAAAAAACCAGGAATGGCCCCCCTAAAAATCCACAACACGCGCCAGCAAGAATTGGTAAAAATGGATTCACCGCTCCAAATGCTGTTATACTATTTATTGAAGAAATTGGAATGGCTGTTTTTCCATCAATGATAATATCGGTTTCAGTGACACCTGTAACAATGGGATAGTGAATAATACCATCGGTTGATTGCATACTAATAAACGTTGGTTTATTGGCAGCGAAAACTTGGCAGGCCAAAAACAACATTAAGGTGATGGTTTGTTTTTTCATTTTAGGTTTCATTTATTCATGAATCTCATTTCAGCAAAATCATTTTTTTGCTTTGCGTAATAGTCCCAACATTCATTTGTAAAAAATAAACACCACTGGCATATTGAGATGCATTCCATTGAATTTCATACTGACCCGACACCAATTTTTCATTTACCAGAGATTCAATCATGCGACCGCTTATGTCAAATACCTGTAGAGACGTAGCATGATGCATCTCTACAACATCAAACTGGATGATAGTAACCGGATTAAATGGATTTGGATAAATGGAATTTATTCCAATTTGTGTTGGAATTTGATTTTCATCAATTGAAACCGTTTCGCCATCTAAATAGCCTACACCACACTGTACAGATTCTGGTTCACTATGATGACAATGATCAAAAATATCACATTCGTCTGGATATAATTCATGTTCTGCATAAGGTCCTTCGGCATAATTATCCCAAACAGGAGAAGACATCCAACAAGCGTCGCACACATCTGTGCTAATGCTTTGATCTGATTCTTCCGGCCAATCTAAGGTGTCGCCCGGCGCAAAACAAAATCGTCCTATCAATTCTATACATTCCGGAGAACCAATATTGCCATCATCATCTTGACAATCGCTCCCATACCAAATTGAACCTTGAACAGTCCCGGGACATGCTTCGTGCCCAATCACATCAAAATACGCATAGTTTCCTGAAGCAAAAACAGCCGTTGGACTTAAGCAGGGCCACGAAGCTCTCACCGTAAATTTATTCGCGGTTTCACCTTCATATTCCCAGGGGAAATGCATTCGAAATCTAGAGCCTAATGTATTCGTATCGCCTGTGCTTGAATCAACCACAATCTTAAATAGGTTTTCTGGATGACATGGGTTTGACTCTCCTTCGCCACACACATATATACAGGAGTCAACTAAGGTAGGACAGGTTCGACTAAAATCATTATCCAGCCGAATAATATCACCAGACAATGTCTGAAAATCTTGGCTAAAGATTAAACTTGAAAATAACGAGATTAAGACGATCAATGGTTTTCGCATAGGTGAACCTTTTTTATTTTAA
>JABIHN010000091.1 GCA_018649625.1 Fidelibacterota bacterium
CAAGCACACAAAAAACACAAAAGACTGATAACAAAGGAGATACAATGAATGATGTATCCATACTTTGTAATTTTATTTTTGTCAACATTTTATCTTTTTTCTTCGTGAAACTTGGCGACCTTCGTGGCTGATGAATTAATGGGGTTAGGATTTAACTCATGAATTATCGTGTTTGGTTCCAGTGAATATCCATGGTGTGATATTGAACTTTTTTCCCTTTGAGAATAGGAACTGTAAGTTCGTAGTTTGCAATTTGCCCGGGCTTTAGTGCGGTATCCGAAACAACATTTGTCTTATAAACAATTCGTGTTCCTTTCACAAAAGTAGAATCCATTCCGGAGATTTGAGTTGTTTGGTCAAAAAGGCTGGATAAGACTCGAACAAAGTCAGCTCTGATTTCACCTTCATTTTTAACTTGGCCCGAAAAGATTTGTCGGTCTGGATAGTAGTCTATAAATGGCTCGCCTAGGAATATTACTTTAGGAGCAGGCAGATGAAATTCATCCATTCGTACAACCATCTCTTTCTTCAAAACTAAAGTTCCAATTTGTGTTTTAATAACAAGAGACGAATCGGATTCTTCAATAATGTCACCACTCACAACTGTCCCATTCTGGAGTTCAATTCGATGCTGATAAATAGGTGCCGGAATTAAATCGAGAATTTCATGACTGACATTAGGCATTGATTGATTTTTTTGGTATCCCTTAACAACGCTTTTCAATGAATCAATTTCAGTTTTGAGAGCTTTTAAATTTGCATCATATTCAAAAAATGTTTTTTCAAATTTCAATAAAGTTTTTTCTGTTTGTTCTTTTTGTTGGGGAATTAATATAGGCAGTGTTTTTTTCTTTTTGGGTGCCTTTTGAAAATTGTCTATTGCAATTTTAGGAATATCTTTTTGAATTGAGCCTGGTATAGAAGGATTATCAGATTGAGATAAAAGAATTAGCTCTAATTCAATATCTTCATCAATGATGGTAAAATTAATTTTACCTTTTTCATCACTTTCAATATATCCTGATAAAATATAATCTCCAGGTTCAATTTTTTTAAATTTGAACTTCCCCTTTCCTTTGGATTTAGTTTCCTTTATTTCATCCCCATCAGGGTTAGTTAGAATCAGGTTTGCTTTTTTAATTCCATCGCCCTGGCTATTTATGACAACACCTGTTATGTTAAATGAATCCTTGGCGAAAAGAAGACTAAAAAGAAGGCTGAATGAAAGTAGTTTATTCATATTCCCTCTTTGTAAAATGTGCCTTAAATGCCATTCTTCGAACTGATTCTGCATTCTTTTTTTCTTCACCCAATTCATAAGTTATATTGATAATATTATCATAAAATATATAATTTTCTTTTTTTTCGAGAAGAGGAAGGAGCCCATCCAAAACAGTTGGATCTTTAAATGATGGAAGATTATTAATTGCTTTTTTTCGTATATCAACAGGATAGTCATCGCTTTGAGCAATTGCAATGACTGCTTTTTTCACTTCAGGGTCGTCGAATTCACCTAATGCATCTAACATTGTATTTAAGAGACTATAATATTGAGTCTTTCCAGCATTGTATGTATTTAACAATGCTAGAACTAGATTTTCTTCTTTAACGCCCTTCATTGTATTCAATGCGAATTCTCGAACTTCAAGATTTGTATTTGGGTCGCCTAATAATTCTGCAAATGCTTTGGCTACCTCATTCGGGTCCTTTTTCCCAAGAATCTCTACAGCTTGATTTCGAATACCAATTTTGATTTTTGGATCTTTAGCAATCATGGTTAAAATTGGAACGACTTGATGGTTTCCTAATGCACCAAGTGTTTCCGTCAATAAAAGTTCTGTCCGGGACATATTGCTTTTTGCAACTTCATAAAGGTCCAATAATGCTAGAATTTGATCGGTTGTACGAACTCGATTTAAGTTTTTCACTAAGGAAATATGAATACTATTGGTTCGGTCTTCTAGTTTGTGCATGGCACTTACTAATGATTCTGCCGCTTTGGGATTTTCATCAAATAGGCCAAGCATATTTATAGATTCATTTAAGAATGTAAAATCTACGGCTGTGGTTGTTCCCACCATTTTGGCAATAGAATTCAATGCGGTAGGATGTTGTGTTTCTGCCAAGGTTCTTCCCGCAACGATTCGAGCTTTAATATTTTGATTTGGATCTTCATAAATTTGAATCAATTCATCTAATGCCAAAATATCTCCATCCCGATATGCACTTTTTAATGTGTGTATATTGTTCAGAAAATCGGGGTCATTTGGATCTCCAATTGATTTTTTTCCAAAAAGTCCCTTGATAGTAGAACAACCTTGAAATAGAAAAAGAGATGAGAGAAAAATTAAAATAAGTTTACGCATTGTGTTCCCAAAAATGGAGTTTCAAATTGATGCCATCAAAGACTGCATAGGATGGAAGATTAAACCAATCGCCCAAAATAGCGAGTTTTCCTCCATTTACATCAAACATCTCACCTAAATGATAATGTCCGCAAATCATGAAATCAAAGCCATGATCAAAATGTTTTTTTGCCACATCTTGTATTTCGATTCGTACATCTTCATTAAAATTTTCTGAATGAGTATCATGTCTGCCGCTCCGAGATATTGCATTTGCAATTTTATATGCGATGGTTGGATGAATCCAACGAAAAAGCCAAATAAAAAGAGGTGAACGAATTACCTTTTTTAATAGTCGATATCCATGATCCCAACTTAGTAGCCCATCGCCATGGCTAATGTAAAACTTTTTTCCGTTTACTTCAAATGTTGTATCATTAAAATAAACATGGTCCATTAATTCATCTGTGAGAAACTCTTGAACCCAATAATCATGGTTTCCCAATAGCATGTGAAGCTCAACTCCATCTTTTTTCATTTCTGCAGCTTTTTGATAAAAATCAGTATATGCTTTGGGAATTAAATGAGGATATTCAAAATAAAAATCAAAAAGATCGCCTACAAAAAAGCATGTTCCACCTGTTTTACGAATTTGATCCAATAAACGAAACAAACTTTCTCGTCGAGATTTTTCTTCAGATGAGGTTCGAAGTTTTAAGTGAATATCGGAAATAAAATAGAGGGGCGTCTTCATGACGGGTAAAACTTACTTGTGACAATATCTTGTAGCAAGCAAAGAGCGACAAGAAAAATGCTTTAGAGGAAGTATTGACTTCCCTCTATAATCCTGCCTAACATTAGGGAACTCTCGTCATACAGTGACGTAGAGTTAAGACGTATGAGACTCCTTTTTACAATTACACTATTTCTTGTTGCGCTTTTAAATGCTCAATCTTTTGGGCAAAATAAAGTTCAATATAGGGACTATGACTGGAAATTTATCCAGACGCCCCATTTTGATATTTATTATTATGGGGGTGAACAAGCTCTGGCCGAATTTTCAGCAGATGTTGCGGAAGAATCCTATGAGCAAATTTCACTCCATCTTCGCTGGGATTTAAAGCGTCGCGTATCTATCATGGTTTATAATTCTCACAATGAATTCCAGCAAACTAATGTTGTGGGAACCTATATGAGAGAAGGGATTGGAGGTGTAACAGAATTATTTAAAAATAGGGTAGTGTTTCCATTTGAAGGGAATTATGAACAATTCCGACATGTAATTCATCATGAACTTGTGCATGCTATGATAAATGATATGGTGTATGGTGGTAGTATGCAAAATATTGTTTCTAGCCGGTCAAAAATTCGAGTTCCTATTTGGTCAAACGAGGGATTGGCAGAATTTTTAAGTTCAAATTGGGATACTAAAGCCGACATGGTTTTACGAGATATCGCCATTCATGAACGAATGCCATCTGTAAAAGAATTGAATTATTTTATGGCGTATAAAGGTGGACAATCTTTATGGCGGTTTATTGCAGAGAAATACGGTCGAGAGAAAATTGGGGATGTATTTCGATATATGAAAATGACACAGAATGCCGAACGAGGGTATGAAAAAGCATTAGGTGTGAATTATGACGACCTTACAACTCAATGGCATAAATATTTAAAAAAAGAATATTGGGCTGATGTAAAAGATCGCGATCCGCTGGAAGATATGTCCGAGAAATTAACCAACCATAAAAAAGATCGAAATTTTTATAATGTAAGTCCGGGGATTTCCCCAGATGGAAGTATGGTAGCAGTATTATCGGATCAAACGGGATATTTTGATATTCATATTTTAGATGCAATGACTGGGAAGCTTATCCAGAAATTAGTCAAGGGGAATCGATCAGTAGATTTTGAAGAATTGAAATGGCTTCAGCCGGGTCTTTCTTGGTCACCGGATAGTAAAAGTATTGTTGTCGCAGCCAAGGCCGGGAAAGGCGATGTGCTACATATTATTGATGTTAAAACAAAAAAAAGTCAAAAAATTGAATTAGAAATGGATGGTGTGTTTTCTGCTGCTTGGAATCCAGTAGGAAAAGAGATTGCTTTTGTTGGACAGGTTGGCAATTCTAGTGATATTTATATTTATAATATGAGTGATGGAACTCATAAAAAAATTACTGATGATATTTTTACCGATTCTTATCCATCTTGGAATTCACAAGGAACTGAAATTGTATTTGTCTCTGATCGAGGAGATTATATAAATGGCGATTTTGATGGAACGATGTTTAACCACAATTATCGTCAGACAGATATTTATACAGTCAATGTAGCATCTGGAAATATTACAAGAATCACTGAAACTGATTTTAATGAATCACACCCAATTTGGGCAAATACTAAAAATTCATTATTTTATACAGCAGACAGAAATGGAGTTTGGAATTTATATATTCACCCACTTGAATCAGAATTTGATCCGAACTCAGGCACTCAAAATGATTTAATAAAGCCTTACGCAATAAGCAATGTTCTTACAGGGCTTCAGCAACCCACCTTATCCCGTGATGATGATATTCTTATTTTTGCCGGATATGCTGGAATTGGATGGGACTTATATAGCTTAGTTAATCCATTGAAACTGCCAAAAAAAGAGGTAGAACCCACTCAATATGAAATGTCTCGAAAAACGGATGATGAAAAAATTACGGATCTCCGGAAACATAAATCATCCCAGCAAGGAAAAGGTTTTTCTGAAGGATATTCAGATTGGGTATTTGCCAGAGGTTACGAGCGTTTTAATTCAGCAATGAAAGAGCAACCAGATGCAGAACTTGTTTCAGTGGATTCTTCTAAAGCGGATGGACACTATATACCAAAATCATACAAAACGCGCTTTACGCTGGATATTATCAGCGGTAACCTTCAAATAAGTAATGTATTTGGTACCAGTGGAATGACCTATTTTTCTTTTAGTGATATTTTGGGAGATCATCAGATTGCTTTCGGGACAGAGATGGTTCTAACGCTCGAGAATAGTGACTATTTCTTTTATTATGGTTTTTTAAAAAATAAGATGGATTATCATTTTGTTGCATTTCAAAATGCAGATTTTTTTAATGTTGGATATTATTCGATTGGTCGATTACGTCATTATGGACTTCAAGGATTTGTTACGTATCCTTTCAGTCGTTTCCAGAGGTTAGATTTTGGCTTATCATGGCATAATATCAATTATTCGATTTTAGAGCAACGGTATGATGATTATAATCAAATAAAATATGAAGAAACATATTCTTCAAACTATTCAACTATTTTACCAACTATGAGTTGGGTTTATGATAACTCTGTTTTTGGATTTACAGGGCCGATTGATGGGTTTCGTCAAAATACATCTATGACGATTAGCCCTGGCTACGGTTCAACCAACCTAAAATTCCAAACCTTTAAAACTGATGCCCGAAAGTATTGGAGATTTGGAAAAGATTATACCGTAGCAATTCGAGGTTTTTTTGGAAAAAGTATGGGTGTTAATAAACAGAAGTTTTTTATGGGAGGCATTCCGTTTTTGCTGGGCGGTGGCGGTGAAACGAATGGCGAAATAGATGATAGTCCATTTCGAGAAGTTCTTTTAGATACATCCAATGCATCTTTGATTCACGATATTTATTTTACTGAATATGCTTTTCCACTTCGCGGCGCACGATTTGCAGAGCGGTTTGGAACAAATACAACGCTTATAAATATGGAAGTCCGGTTTCCTTTTATAAATTATCTTGCATTGGGTTTTCCACTAAAAATGATCTTTGGAAATATTCGAGGTCATGCTTTTATGGATGTGGGTGCCGCATGGGATGAATCATCTGAATTCAATACGACTCGATGGCCCAAACGATATGGAACAAATAATACCGGAGATTTTTCACCTTTGGTAACTACAGTGGGACTCGGTACTAAAATTAATTTAGGATACTTTCTATTAAGGATTGAAGCGGCTTGGGATAAAAATGATTATGGATACTCAAAACCGCAGTGGTATTTTTCATTAGGACCCGATTGGTAAATCTTACTTTAATTCTAAATACCGATTCAAGTTTTCGGTTTATAATTTTTATTATATCATGGCTAAATCAAAAACAAAAATAGCATATTTATGTTCCGCATGTGGAGATGATTTTGCAAAATGGAATGGTCAATGTCCCAGCTGCAAAGAATGGGGAACACTCTCTGAATTTAAAGTCTCAACTAAAAAAAGTGGCCGAAGATATGAACCCAGAGAAACCAAATCATTAACGGATGTTTTAACGTCAGATTCTGGAATTCGAATCTCAACAGGATTGAAAGAAGCAGATCGTGTTTTTGGCGGTGGGCTCTTATCAGGGTCTCTCATCTTATTAGGCGGTAGTCCAGGGGTTGGAAAATCCACTTTAGCGCTTCAAATTTGTTCAGGAATTAATAGAAAAGCGCTATACATTTCTGCTGAGGAAAGTGAAGAGCAGGTGGCGCTTAGAGCTCAGCGACTTAAGGTAAAACCTGAAAATTTATTTTTATCTGGTGAGAATGAATTAGACGGTATTATTGCTCACATAGAACGAATTAAGCCAGAACTAGTGGTTATTGATTCAATACAAACCGTCATGAATTCTGGGTTGGATTCATTACCTGGTTCGCCAAGTCAAATCCGTGATTGTGGCCAGCGATTGCTTGAAGTATCTAAACAAAAAAATGTATCCATTTTAATTGTAGGCCATGTAACAAAAGATGGGGCTATTGCAGGCCCTAAAATGTTGGAACATATGGTGGATACTGTTTTATATATGGAAGGTGACGATCGATATGACCATCGAATTTTAAGAGCAGCAAAGAACCGATTTGGCGCAACTCACGAAGTTGGTATTTTCACCATGGATGGAAATGGTCTTCATGAAGTTGCTAATCCTTCCGAAATGTTTTTAGCGGAACGGAGCGTGGAAATTGCAGGCACAAGTATTTTCCCATCTTTAGAGGGGACTCGTCCAATCTTAGTGGAAGTTCAAGCCTTAGTTTCCAATGCAAATTATGGGACTCCTCAACGAAATGTAAATGGTTTTGATGTAAAAAGACTGGGGATGTTAATTGCCGTTTTAGAAAAGCGAATTGGACTTGCTATGGGAACAAAGGATGTATTTGTCAATTTAGTGGGCGGTCTCCGAGTGGACGATCCGGCGGCAGATTTATCTATTCTATGTTCAATCGCATCGAGCACAATGGATAAAACTATGGGCGAAAATATAGTTTTGTTAGGTGAAGTCGGTTTGGCGGGAGAAGTTCGATCTATCAATCGACTTGAACAGCGTTTAGTGGAAGCCGCGACTTTAGGATTTAAGAAAGCAGTTGTCCCAATTGCTAGCGTAAATGAAAAAGTGAAAAATATAAATATTGAGCTTTATCCGGTAAAATTTGTTAAAGATGCTTTTAAGGTATTGTTTTAAAATAATCCAATTATTGAGTTTGTGGAAGCGTGCGCTTCAATAGATTCAGAGAATAATAAGATATGAAATTCACACTCCAAAACTCTGACCCCAATACATCAGCTCGTACGGGTATTTTAAAAACGGATCATGGTGAAATTGAAACACCCATATTTATGCCTGTAGGTACAGTGGGTGCTGTCAAAACGATTGCCCCGAAAGAATTGAAAGATTTTGGGTCCCAAATTATTCTTGGGAATACTTATCATCTTTATTTGCGCCCTGGGATTGATGTAATAAATGAAGCAGGGGGCCTCCATAAGTTTAATTCTTGGAATAAACCTATCTTGACAGACAGTGGCGGATTTCAGGTTTTTTCCTTAGCAAAATTGAATAAGATTACAGATGAAGGTGTAAATTTTCAATCTCATTTGGACGGCAGTCGCCACATGTTTACTCCAGAATTTTCTATGGAGATTCAACGAAATTTGGGCGCCGATATTATAATGGCATTTGATGTATGTCCACCGGGTGATTCAGATAAGAGTACAGTAATTAATGCTGTAGAACAAACAAGTCGATGGATGAAACGATGCAATGACTGGTTGAAAAAAAATCCTGAGCTTTATAATTATAAGCAAACTGTATTTCCAATTATTCAAGGATCCGTGAATCATGAATTACGACGAAAAAGCGCAGAAGAATTAATTCAATATTCAACTTGCGGTATGGCTATTGGTGGATTAGCAGTGGGCGAAGAAAAGAATGCAATGATGGATACAGTTGAATTCTGTGATACTGTTTTGCCTAAAGATCAGCCACGTTATCTTATGGGTGTTGGAAAGCCATCAGACTTAGTTAAATCTGTTCGCAGAGGTGTGGATATGTTTGATTGCGTTATGCCAACTCGGAATGGACGAAATGGGCATATTTTCACATCGGAAGGCGTCATGAATATTAAAAATGAAAAATTCAAACATGATTTCTCACCCATTGATGCCAATAGCTCACACGAATGGGGGAATATTTTTTCAAAATCCTATGTTAGACACCTTTTTAATATTAATGAAGTATTGGGTCTTCGAATTGCTTCTACATTGAATTTGGCCTATTATTTGGATTTGATGAAGCAGATGCGCGAAAAAATTAATGAAGGGAATTTTGATGTTTGGTCTCAATCGTTATTAGCTGAAATGGCAACTCAAAAGGGAATGTTTTGACCGATATTTTAGTTAGAGTCATTGATGCATATATTTTTCGACATACAAATGATGGATTGAAATTTTTGCTCATGAAAAGAGCCAAAACTAAAATATATGAACATTTATGGCAAGGAGTTGCCGGGAAAATTGAAGAAGGAGAAACTGCATCAGAAGCTTCAATTCGGGAATTAAAAGAAGAAACGGGTTTTGATCCAGTTAATATGTTTGTGGCAGACCATGTAAGTAAATTTTATGAGACCTATGGGGATAGAATAAATCTTGTTCCGGTTTTTGGCATTGAAGTAGATCGGGATGATGTAACACTTTCTGAAGAACATTGTGAATTCAAATGGGTGAATTTTCAAACAGCTAAAGACACTTTAGTTTGGAAAGGACAAAAAGAAGGTATTTCAGCTGTATTTGATATGTTAAACTCAAATGATGACCGTATTAAATGGTCAGAAGTGGAAATGAATTAAATCGATTATTTTGATAAGATCAATACACTATTACTGAGATTATTAAAATAACGCTTTATAAATCAAAGGAGACGTTATGTTAAAAGAAGGAACAATAGCACCAGGATTTACCCTGGAAGACCAGGATGGGAATTCTGTGAGTCTGAGCGATTTTGAAGGACAAAAAGTATTACTTTGGTTTTATCCAAAAGCCAGTACACCTGGCTGAATGGTTGAAGGCCAGAAGCTCCGGGATGAGTTTCAAAATTTTAAAAATAAGAATACAGTTATTCTTGGCATGAGTGCTGATTCGGTAAAGCGACAGAAGAATTTTGCTGACAAACAAGAATTTCAATATCAACTTCTGTCTGACACTGATAAATCAACTATTCTGGCTTATGAAGCATGGGGTAAAAAGAAATTTATGGGTCGAGAATATGAAGGTGTTTTTCGTTATTCATATTTGATTGACGAAAACGGGATGATTGAAAAGGCTTATGAAAAAGTAAAAGTGAAAGAGCATGCTGGAGAAGTATTGGCAGATATATAAATAATTTTTATGAATTAAAATTTGACAAATGAGACTGCAAGTGTCCATTCATCCCGTTCGGGAGAATGAAGCAGTCCCAAAATTATTTTATTTGCAATTGTTACGCCCACATGGATAGATGAATAACTTTCGTGTGTATCATCAAAAGAAAATGTCATCGGATTAAATACTGGGGCTGTTTCTTCAGTAATATAAATACCTAGGGTTGGAGAGCTTATCGAATAAGAATCAAAATCAATCCATTGCGTAATGGCTCGAGCAGTACGAAATCCAACCGTATTCATTTGAGACGGTATTATTAAAATCTTTTGATCTAAAGCAACATACATTAAAGAAATATTCGCATATCGATGATCATCTGTTATAGACATAAGTTGTTTTTGCCGCAACTCTGCATTTTCTCTTAAAGCAATACTTCCAATAAACATACCATGAGTCATTCCAAGAACTGCTGGCCGAATAAATAAGTTTTTCTTACCAATAAAAAGTCCGCCTATTTGGAACTTATAATTTTTCTTTTCTCTTTGAATAAAAATACCGCTTGGGATTTCATCTGCTTCCCAGGATGCCCAACGACCAAAAGCAGTCGTATTAATATCTTGCTCGAAGGTTGCTCCCCTTATTTTTCCCATGAATGCAAATGTATTAAATGGACCGCCAATCATTGCTCCACCACCTATGAATGATCCAGAGTTAGATCGGTCTTGCCGATTTCCCCCAAGTCCAATAAAACCAAACTTGTACATATCGAGCTTCCAGGCACCATAGAAAGAATTTGTTAACTCTTTTTCCATTTTCTGGGCATGGTTTAACGTGTGTCCATTGAAAGATTCAAAACCAATGCGAAACCAATATCCTTTTTTAGGCCGGTATGTTGCACGGCTCATGTATGTTAAGTTCGTCTTGAGTGAATCTTTGATTGCATCCACCGTCCCGCCTAATTGGATTTGCAGTAATCTTTTATTTTCAAAAGGTGACCATACACCCCCACCCGTTAATTGCGTTACTCGAAATTCATTACGGTTATTCCACCCATTATCCATTATTCGGAAGAATATAGTTTTGTTAAAATTTTCCATTCGATAAAAGTTAATGGATGAAATGGCTGTCCCTTCATCTTGTATGATGGAAATTTGTGTTTCTGAAGAAGGGAAACTTTCTTCCGCCAAAATAAATGATGTAAGAATAATTTTAAAGGTAAGTATGTATAGCATTGAACGTATCATGAAGGGCAGAATATAACAAGACACAATCATCTTATTATAAATATATTTACTTGAACCGTAGTTTTATTATTATTTATTTAAAACAAAAAAACTATTTTGTATAATCTATAACCATGGCGTTATTTTTGAAGACGCGCTCATTTTCACTGGAATTATGATATCCCATCATGACAGAATGCCCATGGATTTCTAAACTTTCTTTATTGATATGGAGTTCTGTGAGATGAAGCACTTCACGCCCTTTGGATAAAACTGCTGAATTTTCAGGGCAAATAGCTAATTCATTATTTTTGAAATTTTTCAAGTTTTCTAAATCTTTTCTAACTATAAAATCTGACTTTGATTTTCCAATAGTGATTTCGGGATTTTCTTCATCATAAATACATCCACAATAAATGGGTAGGATTGCTTTTAATACTGCCCAAGCAGATGACATTGGCTTTAGATCACACGCAAACCGGGTTCTGCTTTTTAGCTTGATAGCTTTTTGAACACTATTGGTATTCACCAGTAAATTATAATGAGAGAGTTTAATTCCAACGCCCTTTTCAAAAGTGATCAATGCTTCATCATCTAACAATGGTTTGTATTTTGGTTCAAAATGGGTTGGGAAATTCTTAATTACATCAAATAAATCTATTCCCGATTCAATAGCCAAATCTGATTCACAAATTGTTTTTACAGATTTTATAGATTCTTTTGCTGAGATTATTGCAATTGCACCCAAATGCCAAATGCCAAAAAGTAGTATTTCTGTTTGGGGAAAATCCAATTCAGATATAATAATTCTTTCTTTGTGTTTCAATCCTAAACTGTCCAACCAATGGGCTGTTTTCTGGATTAATTCATAAAATTTTAAATTGGTGATTTTTGGGTTTTCAAAAATGACTTGTTCAGCAAATTTAATATTCTGCCCTTCAATAAGTGATCGGGTACTCGGGTATGGAATCATGTATTCGATGGGTTCCACATTTCCAATACATTGAGCTTGGTAGATTCGTTTTTTTATAGTTGAATTCATTCCTGAAAATTAAATAATATATTTTATGTTTTAGAAGGTATATAAAGAAAGTTGATTTCCATTTCTTTTAGCAAACGTACAGTTTGATAATTTTGGTATGACTATTTTTCATCCGGTTTTATTTTCCGAATAATATCAAAAGTATCGGTAGTCCGGGCATAACCATTTCCTGCAATTCGACCTATTGGTTGTAGCGCATCCAAATTGATTCTTCCATTTTCATATACTTCATCATCAATATGAAATAAGATGATAGTGCCAATGACAATAAAGCCACTTCCGGCGGTACCATCACCAATTTCAACGATTTGATTAAGTTTACATTCAAAACTGACTTTGGATTCTCCCACGCGTGGCGGGGCAATCTTTTGAGATGCAATTGGTGTAAGTCCGGCCATTTCAAATTCATCCACATCCGAATCAAAATCTGTGGAACAGTGTACCATTTTCTCCGCAAAAGGTTCGGAAACAATATTTACCACAAATTCTTTGGTATCACGGATATTAATCAACGTGTCTTTTTCGTGGCCGTCCCACCCTCGCCGTGCAGGCGCAAACATTATGGTAGGTGGATTTGAGCAAACGCCATTAAAAAATGAGAAAGGAGCTACATTGTTTTTTCCATTTTTAGAACGAGTGGATACAAAAGCAATGGGCCTTGGTACAATGGACCCTATCATTAATTTATAATTATTGGTATGAGATTGTTGTTTTGGATCTATAATCATGATTCAATCCAAGAGTAAGGATAATCTTCATCATCTACATTCAACGCTGCTTCCGTCATATTCAGCGGTTTAAATGTATCAATCATGACGGCTAATTCGTTGGTTTCATTAACACCCAGTGATTTTTCAATTTTTCCCGGTTGTGGGCCATGAGGCAATCCCATAGGATGATACGAAATGGATTCTTCATCAATCCCTTTTCGGCTCATAAAATTTCCTTTCACATAATATAAAACTTCATCCGAATCTACATTGCTATGAGCATATGGCGCCGGAACAGATTCATCATGATAATCGAACAATCTTGGTACAAAGGAACAGATCACAAAGCCGTGCGCTTGAAATGTTTGATGAATAGGCGGAGGTAAATGAACTTTTCCTGTGATAGGCATAAAATCGTTAATATTGAATATCCACGGGAAATAATAGCCATCCCAACCCACAATATCAAAAGGATGGTGTTGATAGCCATAAGTTTGGATGCCATGGTGGAGTTTTACCTCTACTTCAATAGAAACGTCTGCTACAGGTCCAACAAATTCTGGTGTGCGAAAATCTCGTTCAGAGAAAGGTGAATGTTCCAAAAGTTGACCAAATTTATTCCTGTAACGATCCGGTGTTTCGACGGAGGCGGAAGATTCTGTAACCAAAATTCGCAAGCTTTTTGTGACTTCAATTTGCCAAATAACGCCTCGTGGAATTACGAGATAATCGCCAGGAGTTAAGTTCATATTTCCAAAATTGGATTTGAATATTCCTGACCCCGTATGGATAAACAGGACTTCGTCAGCATTCCCATTCCGATATAAAGTTTGCATGGATTTGGTTACATGAGCTTTAGATATCACCAAATCAGAATTGTAGAAAAGTGGAATTCGGGATGAAATTGCATCACCGTTTGAATTGATATTAGCTGTGCGAATATGATGATGACGATGGGTTTGGTCTGCGGATTCCAAATTGATTTTTTTCAATTCACCAACAGCTTCAACACCCGTGGGCGGATGAATGTGGTACACATTGGAATACATGTGATTAAATCCTTCCCGGCTGATGAGTTCCTCCCAGTAAAGGTTTCCGGAATTATCCCGGAATTGGATATGGCGTTTGTTTGGGGTTTTCCCCCGTTTTTGGTAAAAAGGCATTACGAGTTTTTTACTCCATTTATTTGAATATTATTAAAACGATTCAATAATTTTTCATTTTTTATAACTTTTTGTATTTGATGAATTAGTGAATTTACATCAATATATTTTTTGATTGAATTTTGATTCTCTTTTAGTCGTTCTAGGGCACGTTTTATTAAATAATCACCGCCAGATACTTTTCCTAATTCATAATTTTGATAGGAGACAGATAACATAATAAATGGTTTTAGATATGTTCGATTATTGGATTTCCCAATTCTCATCCAACTATGTTCCCAAATATGATGAGCATCCGGAAAATTTCCTTTATTAAATGCATCAACGCCGAGATAAAATTCGGTCATCTCATTATGGGATTCTATATCAGACAATTTGATTCTCCAATATTCCAAGCCTTTCGATTTCCATTTTAACGGTATCACCTTTTTTAATCCATCCATCTACATTTTCAGGGCGTAATTCAAGAATACAACCAGTGCCAACCGTTCCGGAACCTAGAATATCACCAGGAAGCAGTTTGGCATTCATTGATGCTCGTTCAATCATTTTTGTAAATGGATGATAGAGGTCATTTGTATTGCCATCAGAAATGAGTTTGCCATTTACATGACAAGTCATACGAAGGTGAAGTTTCCTATCATCATCCCAAGCATCTTCCAGTTCGTCTGGCGTTACCATGTAGGGACCAAAGCTGTTTGCAAAATCTTTTCCTTTTGCTGGACCGAGGCTCATGGCCATTTCTTCTCGTTGTAAATCTCGTGCTGACCAATCATTGCAAATGGTATAACCAGCAATATATTTATGAGCATCTTTCTGTGCAATGTCAGAACCGCCATTGGCGATAATGATAGCGAATTCTAATTCAAAATCTAACTCTTCAGTTCCTTTTGGATACGGAATATCCTCGCCATGGCCATAAAGCGCTGAAGGGTTTGAAAAATAGAAAACAGGAATTTTGAACCAATCAGGATGTATTTCTAGTCCTCGGAGTTTTCGTGCGGCGCGAACGTGCTGTTCAAACGCATAAAAGTCACGAAATGATTGTGGGTTGGGAACGGGTGCCAGAAGTTGAATATCTTTTTCCAAGAGTGCAATGGGGTTCCCTCCTCCAGAGTGAGAGTGGATATTTATTTCGGGTAAGAGTGCGTATAATTCTTTTAATTTGGAGAGATTTGCGTCCCAATTTTCAAGAGCTCCTTTTAGGGATGTAGGGATTTCAAAAAAACTGGAATCTCCTTTTGTTTCGTTTGCCCAAATTGAGGCACGAATTACATCAATAATGTATTTGTCTTTTTTAAATCCAAATCGCGAATGAGCAGCACCATCCAACATATAAGTCGCAAATTTCATTTACAGATTTCCTCGTTTATCTTGTTCGCGTTCAATGGATTCAAATAATGCTTTAAAGTTTCCTTTTCCAAAACTATTGGACCCTTTTCTCTGAATCACTTCAAAGAATAAGGTGGGGCGATCTTGCAAAGGTTGTGTGAATATTTGAAGCATATATCCATTTTCATCCACATCTACCAAAATCCCCAATTCTGCCAGTGTTTCTATATCTTCATCAATTGGTCCAATCCAATCGGTCAAGGTGGCGTAGTAGGATCTAGGTGTGGGTAGGAAATCTACACCATTTGCACGCATGGTTTTAACTGTTGAAATAATATCTCGTGTGGAGAGAGCAAGATGCTGAACACCGCCCGTTTCATAATAGTCAATATATTCCTGAATCTGGGATTTTCGGAGACCATCTGCCGGCTCGTTAATGGGCATTTTTATAATTTCATTATTATTGGCCATGACGATGGAGCGCAATGCTGAATATTTTGTAGAAATATCATTGTCATCTACAGTCCAGAAGCGATGCCAGCCAAATACATGTTCATAAAAATTACAGACAGATTGCATTTCGCCGTCGGGTTGATTCCCAACCACATGATCAATATGTACAAGTCCCATGGATTCAGATGTGAGTCCAAGGTCATTGGTTTCAAACCCCGGGAGGAAGGTGCCTTTGTAATTTTTTCGCTCTACAAACGTATGGATCGTATCGCCAAAAGTTTTAATGGCAGACACCACCGCTTCGCCGTTCTCATCTTTGATTTCTTTTGGCTCCATTGCACTTTTTGCACCGCGATCAAGAGATGTTTTCCAGGCCATTTCAGAATCATCCACTGTGAATGCCACATCTTTCATGCCATCGCCATGGCGATCAATATGAGCGCCAATCTTTGTGTTCTTTTCCAAGGGTGATGTAATCACTAAATTGATTCGATCTTGATTAAGAACATAACTCACGCTATCTCGATTTCCAGTTTCCAATCCACGATAAGCAATGGGTTGAAAACCCATGGTGGTGCGGTAATAATGTGCGGTTTGCTTGGCATTGCTCACATAAAGTTCGCAATGGTCAAACCCTTTAATGTCATAGGGTAAATTTTTCATAATATCTCCTTTAAACTCATTTTAATAAAATTATTTTTTGTGATTTGGTAAACGATTTCTTACCATTTGTTTCTTGCCCGTATGGGTCAACTACCGCAAGTCTAAATTCTATTTTAGTGTCCGTTGCTACATCGATAAACTCTTCTCGAGTATTGTTAGCGTCTTCGTTTTGTCGCCTGAAATCTTCATTTAATACTTCAATTTGACTAAATATTTGTTCATCCGTTATATTCTCATCATTCGTGTTATATAAAACATGAACTACAACAGGGATTGTTAAGATATCGTTGCTTCTATTGGAATCATTTCTCTGGTTATAATTTAAAATCCTATTCTCAAATTCTGATTGTCTCTCTAAAAGATTTGGATTTTCGAGTATCAATTGTTCATAATATTCATCCGTTGAACATCTGTTTATCTCTTGAGAATAAATGAAATTTATTATTAAAACCCATAGTAAGTATTTCCTAGTATAAACCTCCATAATTACTCTCTTTTTCCTATTACAATTACAGCTTTTTCATAATTGAACAAGTCTCCTACAGCCACCACTAAATTTTCATTGTAGTCCATTCCCCAAATGGATAATTGCCCATTTGGGTATTGATTATTTAAACCAAACATTTGTCTCCAGGAAAAACCATTAAAATGTATGAGGTGCCCAAACGACCCAACAAAAATTATATCATTTAAACTGTTTCCAGAAAATTTTATTATGTGCCTATCAGAAGCACCCATTGAATACCTATTTATTTTCAGCCTTTCTTCATTTGTTATTATACTATAAGTCCTTAAACCTGAATAGGTCATAAAATAGGCGGTATCAGCAGTACACCAGACACTTGATATTAACCCAAACTCATCTGATCCATATGTGGGGTAGAAATGGTTTTCTTCGCGTAAGGTATTCCATTCGCCCTTGTAAGATAAAGCTATAGAATATCCACCCCATTCGTCTGAATCGTTAAAACCCGTAACATAAATATTGTCACCATTTGGTGACCCTGATATATTCTTGAGTTTAATATCCGTCCCACTTTCCATTTCCTGAAACTCGACACCGTTGTAATAAACAATACTTCCATCATGACCCACAAAGTATATGTTATTAGATGATGTGCCCCAAATCGCCTCAATGGATGGTTGACCAGGATGTGAACTATTACCAGGATGATATTGAAAAAATTCTTCACCATCCCAATGTATCGG
>JABIHN010000092.1 GCA_018649625.1 Fidelibacterota bacterium
GGAAATAGAGAGAGTTGGAGGCGCTGAAACAATGATCGTAAATGTACGTGTTATTTCTGCCACCAATAAAGATATAGACAAATTGATTCGAGACGGAGAATTTCGAGAAGATCTTTTTCATCGATTAAATGTATTTCCAGTAACGTTACCTCCATTGAGAGAACGAAAAGGGGATATTCCACTACTATCCATGATGATATTAAAAAAACTACGGATAAAATATGATATGCCTGTGAATTATATTGGGTATGAAGCTTTAGAGCTACTCCAAAATTATGATTGGCCTGGAAATGTTCGTGAATTAGAGAATACCCTAGAAAGATGTTTAATTATTTCAAATAATAAATATTTAATGAAGGATGATATTGAATCAGTCTTGGCTGAAGGTACATCCCATTCCATTGCTCAAAAAGAGATTGTACCATTGTCACTCGAACCAATTCCTATCCCTGAAGTTGCACCACCAACTTCCACGGTTAATCCAATCACACACCTGGAAATTCAAACCTTAAAAGATCTAGAGCGAATTGCTATTATTCAAGGACTAGAACGAACCAAATGGAATTTATCATTAACGGCTAAACAACTAGGCATTAGTCGAATGACTTTATATCGTAAATTGGAATTACATGGCCTCAAAAACACAAATTAATACCCCAACTATTTTCAAATATATAGCTCAAGATAAATCTGGAGCAGTGGTCAATGGGAAATTAAAAGCCATTGATGAAGAGTCAGCTCTTCAACAAATCAACCGGTTGGGATTAGAACCTTTTTCAGTTAGCCCTTATAAAGAGCCTTTTTGGGAAAAGGATATTAAAATTTTTGATCGAGTTCCAGTTTTAGCGATTTATACGTTTACACGACAACTTTCTATTATGTTAAAAGCAGGTGTTCCCTTAGTAGATGCTTTAGATTCTATGCGTGGTGAGAGCACCAACCCTAAACTAAATAAAGCGATTGATCAAGTAATCTCGGATGTTTCGGGCGGATATACTCTTTCTAGTGCAATGAAAAAGCATCCCACCTTATTTAATACGATGTTTGTGAATATCGTAAAAGCAGGTGAAAGCACAGGTGCTTTAGATGAAGTGCTTCTTCAACTTGCTGGGTTTATTAATCATGATTTACGATTAAGTATGGGAATTAAATCTGCCGTACGTTACCCTGCGATTGTTGTCAGCATTACGATGCTTGTTGGGATTTATGCTGTTACATTCATTCTTCCCCGATTTTCTTCACTTTTCTCTTCTACAAAAATTGAACTTCCTCTTCCTACAAGAATATTATTAGGTACAGATCAATTTTTACAATTATACTTTTATCATATTGTAATAGTTGTAGCAGTTCTAATATTTGCTTTTCTTCGATACATAAAAACAAAGAAAGGAAAGTTACAATATGATAAATTTTTGTTTTTTGCACCTATCTTTGGTCCAATCAATCAAAAAATGAGTCTTTCACGATTTTGTCATGTATTCGAAACCTTAAATAGAGCTGGCGTTCCTATATTAGAAGCATTAGATATTTCCGGTAAAACGGTAGGAAACTCATATATTCAATCTCGTCTTTCAAATGTTAAAAGTGAAGTAGAAATGGGACGAAAAGTAGCTCGTTCATTAAATAATCATACCAAAGGTATATTTCCTCCTCATGTATTAAAAATGATAAACGTAGGAGAAGAATCAGGTGCAATGGATGATATGTTAAAAGAAATAGCAACTATGACAGATATAGAAACTGAAGATTTAGTCAAAAAATTAACAGCAACTATAGAACCCGTCATTACTGTTTTTATGGGAATTATGATTTTAACACTCTCCTTATCTATATTCTTACCCATTTGGGATATGTATGAAGCACTTGCAAATAATTAACTGACCTAGTGATTCGATGTTTAGTAAAAAAGATTCTTCGTCGCTCCGCGTCTCTGAATGACAATACAGATAAAGGGAGTCATTCAGAACGAACATCGTGAGTGAAGAATCTCGTTTAATACGTGCTAAGTTCAAAATATTTCTGCAGGTTTTA
>JABIHN010000093.1 GCA_018649625.1 Fidelibacterota bacterium
ATTAACAATCAATACAGAATTGTGCAAATAAATTTTCAAAAATCAATGCTTTTAGAATTGGCAACGGGTGATACTGTTTGGGCATATACAGGTGAATTTGGTTCGACGGTAAAAGGATATGGAACTGGCGCTGGAACGGTGAATCAACCATTAAGTCTAGATGTGGATTATCAAGGAAATTTGTACTACACTCAGGTAGGTAATTATTTCCCAATTCATATGATTATTCCAAATTTATCAGGTGATTTTGCAACATACTCTTCAGGGTTTCAACCTGAAGCTGATGATATTATGGATGCAAATTATTTCGTGAATCCTTTTGATGTTGCTGTAGATAAAGATAAAAATGTTTATGTTGTAGATTCTTCAAATTCAGATGTAACTGTATTTCATTCAAATGGGGACTATTTTAAAAAAGCCGGTTATAATTCCAGTGAAGATACACTCTCATTTATGAATGAACCAGTTGCCGTTACTGTTGATCAACGTGGTGTCGTCTATGTTTGCGATAAGGGAGATGGCTCAATTTATAGATTTAAATTATCCAATACTTTGGACGAGGATATAAACCCGGAAAATTGATGAGATTAATATTAAAATCGATGGTTTTACTTTACGTGTTGTCTGTATTAAATGGGCAGTCTAATGAAGTATCTTATGTCCGTTATTTTGAAGATGACCATAATTTTATTTCAAATCTCTCTATGATGGCCACGAATCGACGTGGAATTAAACATCTCGTTGTAAGTTACAATGAAAAAAACTATCCAGTAAAAATTGAAAGAATATTAGCAAATGGTAGTCTCGAAAAAAGGGAAATGCTCAAATACGATGAGTCGGGAAAACTAATTGAACGAGGGGAATATTCAGAGAATTGGTACTATTTAAAATTAACCATTATTGGTGATTCAGAACCTTGGGCCCAAGAATTTAGGGCTTGGCGATATGCAAAGAATGAACCATTAACATTTACAGATCAACGGACATATTTTACGATTCAAGATGGACAGCAAGTATCTAAGGTTGAATTTGAAACTATTGACGGTCAAAAATATGGTCAAATTGAATTAGATTATGATTATTTAGGAAATTTACATGAAGAGCGTTGGCGAGATTTACCTTCTGCTCGAATTATCCGACGTTTCAAATATAAATTTGATATTATGGCAGAAGTAACACAAATCTGGGAATTCGGTCTTGATGGTGAATTATTATCTCATGTAGCTATTAATCAAGCTCCTGCTGATCAACTATATAAAACCCCACCGCCACGATCTCATAACACGTTAGATGAAGTTGATATTATTGCTAAAGAAATAAAGGCAAGTCGTATAATTGTCCCATTTGCAGGCATAATTCCTAAAACCATTTTTGATGAACTTATTACAGTCAAAGGGGATAGGATTATGATAGATTTTGTTGATTTAACAGATAGTGGTATCAAATTTAGAATGGATGGAGAAATGGATGTTATGACAATTCCATTTTATCGTGTCCGTACTTTGACATCCCGAATGGGTGATGTAATTTACCCCAAACCAATTCATATTAAGACACAATGACAAATAAAACATTTATTTCAACTATCTTTATAATCGGATTAATATTTGGACAGGCGTATCCACCGCCTACCGATTTAATTACAATACCTACTGCAGGGACATTGGCCCGTGGAAGTTTTTCTATGGATATGCGTATCCAAGATGAAGGTGGCATGATTATGGGCTTAAGTGCAGGTATTACAGATCGATTCCAATTTGGATTATCATTTGGTTCACCAAACCTAATTGGAGATGATAGTTTACGATGGTATCCTAGGCCAGAAGCCACTGTGAAGTATTTGATTATTGATGAAAGCATGTCATTACCAGGAGTCTCTTTTGGTATCAATACTCAAGGTTTTGGAAATTTTCATACAGATGATTCTTTAAAGCGTTATGATACAAAAGCGTATGGTGCTTATTTAGCCGCTTCAAAAAATTGGAAATCTCCTTTAGGAAATATGGGGCTTCATTCTGGGATAAATTATAACTTTACCGAAACAGCAGATGGTGATACAGATCCAAATATCTTTTTTGGGTTAGATGTTGAATTAAATCCGGAATTTTCACTTTTAATGGAATATAATAGCGCCCTCAATGAAAATAATATGACTGCTAAGGATATGTCAATCAGCAAAGGTGGATATTTGAATGCAGCATTTCGATGGTCATTTGTTGAGTCTCTTCATCTTGAGTTGCATTTTAGTAATCTGTTATTTGATGATGAAAAAGTAGATTACTTTAAACGGGAAATTAAAATTACTTATATTGAATATTTCTAAAAGGAAACCATCATGAATAAAATCATTCTCATTATAATTGTTTGTATCTCTTTTTTATTTGGGGTTGATTCATCCTTTCAAGCAGGAGTCTCTTTTTATGATGCTCGCTCAGAAAACTCTAATGGGTTAGTTGCAAATTCTATACAAATTGATCAAGCAATTAATGAATTTAAGAAAGTAAGTCAGGATCAAGAATTAGATGCAGGAATTTATTTACTTCGATGTTATTACTTTAAAGGAAAGTTTGTAGAACAAACTGAAAAAAATAAAAAAATTATTTTCAATCTTGGTAAAGGACTCGGGGAAGAATTAATACAAAAATATCCAAATTCTGCTGCAGTTCGATATTGGTATTTAGCAAATTTAGGAAGTTGGGCAGAAGTATATGGTTTATTTGCAGCTGCAAAAGAAGGTGTATCAGATTTAATGAGAAACCACTCTAAAAAAATTATAGAACTAGATCCAAATTATTGGAATGGTGGTGGACATTTTATGTTGGGAGCAGTTCATTATAAATCTCCATATATCCCTTTTATTCTTTCTTGGCCGAAAAATGATAAGGCGGTTAAATATTTGACAAAAGCATTTGACACTGGGAAATCAACTCCGGCACAAATTGTTTATTTATCCCGAGCCTTATATAAAGACGGGCAAATAAATAAAGCCAAGGATTTATTAACTAATCTCATAGCAATGCCACTTTCAGAAGATGAGCCTACCGAAGATTTAGAGCAACAAACTGCTGCAAAAGAATATTTAAGTGATTGGAAATAACCTATGAGGTTTCTACTACTTACATTTACTTTATTTTTATCTCTAATTACTGCACAGGATGCCCCTTCAAAAATATATTGGAATAGCCTTGCTACAGCTGTCAATGTAGGTGTACCACTTGCAGATGATGAATCATTAAGAGGTGGGAGAGTTCAAATACAAGTAAGTTTTGACCAAGGAAAAACATTTTCTGATTTGGGTAATCCATCTATTATTGAAAAAGGCGATATTGACGATTTAAAAGATGTTTCAATTTCGAGTGATTTATTTGAATCTATGGCTGGGTTTAAGGAAGGCGGAGAAGCACGTTTTGTTGCCAAAATATGGGACAAAGCAGGGAATAATATGCTTGGGGAAGTCAGTGACAGTATTCTAACAATTGATGAAACAATTCCACTTATTGATTTATTGGAAGTTCTTTCATCAAATAATTTAAATTCAAATTTAGCCAATTCCACTGATTCAATTACATTCACACTTAAAACAAGTGAACCAATTGAATCACCTTTGTTTGTTATTAATGGTGATGATTATCCTGCAGTGGGAGATGGAAACACATGGATGACTGTTTATCCTGCAGAAGATGCGGATGATGGAGATATTGCATTTGAAGTAGAATTTTATGATTTAGCAAAAAACCCAGGTAAGGTTACCACTGTAACTTCAAATGGTAGTGTTATAACAAAGGATGGAACAATACCTGAGTTAGACAATATTCAATTATTTACATCAAATAAGTATGATTCCCTATTGGC
>JABIHN010000094.1 GCA_018649625.1 Fidelibacterota bacterium
GTGAAAAATAAATCATGAAAATAGTTATACTATTTACATTAATATTATTTGTTTCATGTTCATTATTTCAAAATGAAGAAGATGAAATCCCACCTAAAAATGTCCGTGAAATGGAGTGGGAAATAATGGATACGGTTAAAACGGAGGGATCAAATAGGGAAAGAGTACGTGCTATTTGGGGGAGTTCTCCTAACGATTTATACATAGTGGGAGAATTGCGAAGGGGAATGTATCACTATGATGGACAAGAATGGAAAAAGGTTGTTATTGAAAATATAGAAGGAGTGAATGGACCACTTTCTGAAGGAGGTTTTGAATTAAGTGATGTATCAGGAATTAAGTCAAAAGTATTCATGGTTGGAACTGAAAGAATTATGTCGCCGGATTCGGGAAGTCTTATTTTATATAATAATGGTACAGAATGGGAAAGGTTTAATCCAAGGCCTGGAGGCTTTTTACAAAAAATATACATCCATGATATAAATAATATTTGGACTGGAGGAAGTTATTCCACGGTGTATAACTATGATGGTAAAAACTGGATAAATCATGCATTATCTCTACCAGAAGATTTTAATAGTGGGCTCTATACAGAGATTGGTGGTATTTCAGGTAATGATAATAATAATATTTATTTAAAAATATCGGATCTTATGGGGCATGATTATTTAATGCATTATAACGGTTCAATATGGTCTGTAGCTGATTATTTACAAGGTAATTATGATGAAGGTGAAATTTGGGTTAGCCCTTCCGGTATTGTTTATAGTATAGCAAATAATAGAATTTCAAAATGGGATGGAAGTTGGGAAACAATATTTTTAGATGAAAACTATGACTATTGGTTTCAAGGAATTGTTGGTACAGATGATAATAATATAACAGTACTTGGGTATTACCAAGGATATGATGCATTTCCACCAACTCTTTTTCATTATAATGGTGATGATTGGACTGAGTTGCAAATCTTAGGTGAAGAAGTTAGTATGATAACAATTGATATCTGGACAGATGGTCAAGAAATTTGGATCATAGGTAAGCCCTATGATTTTCAAAATAAATCAACAATGATAGTGAGAGGAAAATAAATGAGAAAAATATTAATCAAAATATTACTATTAAATATTTTGTTAGCACAAAATGGGCATATTCCACCTTGTGGTGGTACTCATCATGTTACGGATGGAAGTATTTGTAGAGGATATGCTCTCGGAAGAACTTATGGAAAAACATGGAATGATAATACATGCCCCTTAAATGACCTTTTAATAAATAAAATTTCCAATCGTTATCATGAAATCATACCTTTTATGCCTTCAGAATACCCAGGATGGCTTAGTCAGGTACAACCGGGTGATATATTATTGTGGCAAAGTGGTGTTCTTCACGCAGCATATGTTACCAATGTGTCGTACGGCGGTACATCATATTATATGTCATTGGATCAAGTACATAATATTGGTGGAGAAGAACAGACAAACCTTTCTTTAGGTTTTGTTATTTCTGATTTTGGTAACCCAGATGGCTATGCCAGAAAAATCACATATTCATTAATAATAAAAAATGAGTTTGATGGTGGAAATATAAAAATTAACAACATTCAAAAATCATCGCCACATTACAGGTTTCTGGACAAAGGATATTCATTTACCTCTGAAATAATTAATAACCAAGTAATTGATGGAATTAATTACGCATTTGATAACTGGAATGATGGAAATACGAATACATTTGTAACTTTCTCACCTGAAGATGATACGACTAGCATAATATACATCGCAAATTTTACAGGCACACCAACACAGGTTCAGAATGTTCATGATACGGGTGCAAATTATCAACCCATTCAATTAGCTTGGAATACTCATCCTAATTCAAATGTAAGTTATCAATTATGGCGAAAAGTTATTTTACGTGGGTCCGGTCAATCAACAACAAGTCAGATAGCAACCCTTTCAAACTCAAGCATATCTTATACAGATAGTGATTACGATAAGTTGCCTATCCCGACGCATTTACTCCGCTATGATGTTAGAGCCTATTATTCTACAGATAACACTACAGCATCTCCATCGTGGTATTCAGTAAGTGGCGGTCATGCACCTAAAATCATAACTGAAACCAATATGATTATTCCAGAAGAGTTAAGTGTAGGCGCTTATCCAAATCCATTTAATCCAACAACAGAAATTAAATTTGGTATTCCAACTTATTCCAATGTTTTAATCAAGGTCTATAATTTAAATGGTCAAGAAGTGTCAGAATTGTATAATGGAATAAAAGAACCAGGTTATCATTCTGTAAGTTGGTCACCGAAAAACAGTACATCTCGGCGATTAAGTTCAGGTGTTTATATTATACAGATAATTGCCCAATTTAATGAGCAGATAAATATAAAATCAGAAAAGGTACTTTTTCTTCAATAATCATGAAAAAAGTATCCATAAAAAATGTAACATTTGGCGGAGACACATTAGGTTTAATTGCTGGACCTTGCGTCATAGAGAGTAGGGATCATGCACTTAAAATGGCAAATGCCATTCAAGATATTTCTGACCGAGTAGATCTACCTGTTATCTATAAAAGTTCTTTTGATAAGGCTAATCGTACATCTATTTCGTCCTTTCGTGGTTTAGGATTAGACGAAGGTCTTTCCATTTTAAATGATGTGAAAAATGAAACAGGACTTTCGATTTTGACAGACATTCATGAGCCATCCCAAGCAAATGTCGTAGCAGAAGTAGTAGATGTTTTGCAGATTCCCGCATTTTTGTGTCGGCAAACTGATTTACTTGTGGCAGCCGCGAAAACAGGCAAAGCGGTGAATGTAAAAAAAGGGCAATTTTTAGCACCGTGGGATATGAAAAATGTGGTAACAAAATTAGAAGAATCCGGTTGCAATTCTATTTTAGTCACAGATCGTGGAGCGCAATTTGGGTATAATAATTTGGTGGCGGATATGCGTGCTATTCCTATTATGAAAAGATTTGGTCATCCTGTAATTTTTGATGCAACACACAGTGCACAACTCCCGGGTGGTGGATCAACATCATCAGGTATGCGGGATATGATTCCGACATTGGCGAAATCGGCGGTTGCAGCAGGATGTAATGGGCTCTTCATGGAAATTCACGATAATATTTCGGACGCAAAATCTGATTCAACGACACAATGGCCATTGGACCAATTGGAATCGCTTTTAATAAAATTAAAATCTATTCGGGAAGTTATTTTATGAAGATAGGCATGAAAAAAATCAAACTCCTTATTTCTGATGTGGATGGCGTTTGGACTGATGGTACTTTTTTCAAAGGAACTGATGGGATGGAATTTAAACGGTTCACAGTTTTGGATGGAGTAGGCGTAGCCATGGCGCGTGCAGCGGATTTGAAAATTGCTTTAATCTCAGGGAGATATTCTCCTGCGACAGAGCATCGCGCAAAAGAATTAAAGATCGAAGATGTGTTCAATGGCGGGTTAAATAAAATTCCAGCTTATGAATCTTTGAAAGAAAAATATAATTTGGATGATTCTGAGATTGCATACATCGGAGATGATTTAATAGACATTTCTGTCATGGAAAAAGTGGCTGTCCCAATTGCTGTTGAAAATGCAATTCAAGAGGTAAAAGATATTGCAATTTATACAACTAAAGTTTCTGGCGGAAAAGGTGCTTTTCGAGAAGCAGTCGCATGGATTATTGAAGAAAAAGGTGAAACAGATATTGTAAGGCAACGAATGATGGAGCGAGTAAGAAATAGTTAAAATTATGCGTTTATTTTTATTTTTTTCACTGATTTTAATAACATCCTGTGCCCGTGAAGCGATGCCTGAGATGCCTTCTCGTGAAGGATTGCCAGATCAAGAAAGTTGGGGTGTTACTATCATATTAACCAGTGAAGGATTGACTAGAGCAAAAGTTCGTTCTGGGCATTTGGAAAAGTATAATGAAAAAGAATTTATTTTATTGGATAGTAACGTCACTGTAGATTTTTATGATAGTAAAGAACAGCA